>JAIXPW010000192.1 GCA_027485995.1 Verrucomicrobiaceae bacterium | reverse complement strand
GGCAAGGTCGAGCCTACCGGAAACGAAGTGGTCGATACCCTCTACTTCGGAGCCGTCCAACAGGCCGCCGGAACCTGGGGTGCCACCGGATCGGGTGCCACCAACATTGACGACACCCGCTTCTCCGGAACCGGAGTCGTCACCGTCACCACCGGCCCTGCCGGCTTCTCCTCGTGGATCGCGGGCTTCGGCCTCGCCGTCGGCGATCAGGACGCCGGTGATGATCCGGACTTCGACGGCATCCCGAATGCCATCGAGTTCGTGCTCGGCGGAAACCCAGCCACTGGCGTGGACACCGCCCTGCTGCCCACCATCGAGCTCGTCACCACCGACCTCGGCGCCGGCTCCACCGACTACCTGAAGTTCACCTTCCGTCGCACCGATGCCTCCGCGATCCACAACCCGGCGGCCCAGTACGACACCGACCTGGCCGGAACGTGGACCACTGCAGTCAACGGAACGAATGGAGTCATCGTCCAGTCGACCAATGACTTCTACGCACCAGCTCCAAACGGCATCGACCGCGTGATCTACTACATCCCGCGCAGCCTCGCCGCTCCCGGCAGCACGCTCTTCGGCCGCCTCAACGTGACGGTTCCTTGATCGTCGCGCCCTGAGTGGCCATTCACTCGACGGCCCACCTCCCCGATTTTGGGGGGTGGGCCGTTTTGCTTGAGTCCAGATCAGTCAAAAAGTTCGGGATTCTCTTTGAATCGTGGCTCATTTCCTGCTGGAGTGGCTTGTTCCTTTCGATTTTGTCATCCATGAAGCTTGCCTCCCCCTGCCTGATTCCCTGCGTTGTTTTATCCACCGTCCTTGCTTTTTCTTGCGTTGCCGCAACCGCCGGATCGAATGATCCAGAATCTTTGGCGAAAGGCTTTAGTGTCGAAGGAGCAAACCCCTTCCACGGGCCCGCGCGCAGTTCGCTTGAAAAGACCGGCATTTTCACTGCCGTGGCGACGAAAATGACTCCCTCAAATCCGGAGCCCGAATCCACTCCGAAGGTTTGTGCCCCTGCCAGGCCTCCTAGGTTCCCGAGCCCTCGCCATCTGATTGGCGTCCTTCTCTCCTGCAAGTTGCCCGCCCTCTAGCCCGGCGACGATCCCGCGACGGAAGCTCCCGCACCAGAAGCCCGATTCTGAGCCACGCCGGAGCCGCCCCCGATCTCGGGCCAACCTGATCCACCCTTCGGATCGATCCTTTTTCCTTAAGTTAAACCGACCAGACCCTCGCATCCTCATGAAACCGAAAAACGCCAATCGCTTCCTTCTCAACCTCCGCCACAAGGCCCTCGTCCCGGCCGTGGTTGTCAGCCTTTCCGCTCTCGCCGCGCACTCCGCCCTCGCGGCCAACCAGACCTATCAGGATGCGAACATCCTCAATACCTGGAACACCACGGATGCGAACTGGGATGCCGGAGTCGTCTGGACCAACGCCAACTCGGCCATCTTCGCAGGCACCGGTGAGACCGTCACGGTTTCTGCCGTCACGCCCAATGCGATCAATTTCAACAGCTCCGGCTACACCCTCACCGGCGGCACGATCACCCTCGGGGCGACCACAACGCCGATCGCCCTGACCGCCAACGCAACCATCGCCTCCACCATCGCGGGCGGCACCAACGGCCTTACCAAATCCGGTGCCGGCACCCTGACCTTGAGTGGTCCGCAGACCTACACCGGCTCCTTCATCCTCTCCGGTGGAGGCAACGCCGTGTTTGCTTCAGGCACCACCTTCAGCAGCAACACCTCCATCTCGCTCACCGGTGTCAGCACCACCAGCAGACTGACCATCGAGGCAGGCTCCACCATCACTACGAAATACTTCGGTCTTGGCGATTCAGGAGGCTCCCAGTCCGGTCGTGTCGACCAGACCGGTGGCACGGTCACGGTCAACGTGGCGGGCAACAACTTCCGCGTCGGTCACTGGGACAACAGCGCCTCTCCGGGCAGCGTTTACAACCTCTCGGGTGGCACACTCGACACCAAGCTTTGCACCGCCACCGTGTCCCATGACGGCGTCGCCGACGTCAACGTCGGTGGCGGAGCAGGAACCGCCACCTGGCAGGCCGCTGCCATCAACTTCGACGCCGGCGGTACCGACACCAAGGTCGGCAAGATCACCCTCCTGCCCAACGGCGTGCTCGAAGTCAATGGAGCCGTCGGCGCGTCGAACTCGGGTGCCGCGCTAGAAGGCATCCACCTTGCTGGTGGCACCATCAAGACTGTCACGTCCAGCACCACCAACGCCACCCTCTACGCCGATTCTAACTCCACGATCGATGCCAACGGGCTCACCTACACTCTCACTGGCGGGTTCACCGGCTCCAGCACGATCAACCTCTCCGCTGCCACCGGCACCGTCAGCTTCAGCACCGGCGGTACCCAGACCGTCAGCCCGATTCTCTCCGGCACCACGGCCATCACCAAGGTCGGCACAGGCACCACCACCTTCTCCGGTGCCAGCACCCACACCGGAACCCTCGCGGTCAACGCGGGTCGTCTCAATCTGACCGGCAGCATCGCATCCGCCACCACCACCGTCGCCAGCGGCGCGACGCTCAGCGTCAGCGGCAGCCTGGGTGCCACCAACACTTCCGCCGCCAGTGGCGCGACTCTCAGTGGAGAAGGAAGTGTCTCCGGCACATTCACTCCTGCAGCCGGTTCCACTTTGAGCGTGGATCCCAACACCTCCGGGGCCATCACCTTCAACAACCTGAACCTCACCGGACAGCCGAACGTCGCGTTCACCACCGTGCCGTCCAACGCCCAGAGTCCAGTCAAGCTGTTTACCTACACCGGGACACTCACTTCTCCAAACGGTCTGCTCGCCGACCTCAAGGGACTCAGCTCCTACGCCGATCCGGTCGTCAGCGACGTCGCCGGCGTCGTGACCTTCTCCTTCACCTCCCAGAACCTCGTCTGGAGCGGTCCTGGAAATGTGTGGGACATCAAAACCACCGCCAACTGGGCCACCTCGCAGACCTTCTCCTCTGGTGCCGCCGCCCTGTTTGACGATACGCCGGGCGTTCCTACCGCGATCACCCTCGCTGGAATCCTCAGCCCCTCGACCTTCACGGTCAATTCGAACACCAACAACTTCACGATCACCGGATCGGTAGGAAACTACATTGCGGGAACCACCTCGCTGGTGAAATCGGGAACCTCCACCCTGACCCTCAGCGCTCCCAACACCTTCACCGGTGGGGTCGTCGTCAACGGCGGCACCCTGAAGATCGGCAACCTCACGGCACTCGGTGCCTATGTCACAGGCAGGCCGGTCACGCAGGTGGTCGTCAACTCGGGCGGGGCGATCGACTTCAATGGAGTCGCTGACGCCACCTATGGCTACACCATTTCCGGAACCGGCATTCTCGGAGCAGGTGCCCTGCTCAACACCGGAGGAGGCATTGGAAACGGCTCGGCACAGACCTCCAACATCAAGCTGGCCGCCAACGCCTCCATCGGTGGCACCGGCAACTGGGCCCTCCTGACCAATGGATTTGGCGCCACGTCCCTGGACCTCGGCGGCTTCACCCTTTCCAAGACCGGCACCAATACCATCCATCTCTGCAACACCACCACCACCGCGGGTGCCATCTCCGTCGAGAGCGGAACCCTGGCCACCGTCCAGACGGCGTCCAACGCAGCAAACGCAAGCCTGACCTTGGCCAACACCGCGGGTGTCAACCTCAGCCTCGGAGTCGGTCTCAGCCTCGGCTCGCTGTCGGGCGGAGGAACCACCGGAGGAAACGTCGCGCTCGGAGCCAACACCCTCACCGTGGGTGCCCTCAACGCCTCAGCCAACTTCGCCGGAGCCATCAGCGGCACCGGAGCGATCACCAAGAACGGCACCGGCATCCAGGCCCTCTCCGGAGCGAACACCTACACCGGCATCAACACCATCAGCGCCGGCACCCTCCAGTTCGGGAAGCTGACCTCGCTTTACAACAACACCACGGCCAGCTGGACCCCTGCCAACATCAGGGTCGCCAACGGTGCGACGGTCGCTTTCAACGTCGGCGGCACCGGTGAGTTCACAACCACCGATGTGACCACGCTGCTCACCAATCTGAGCACCATCGTCAGCAATGGCCTCCAGGCTGGATCCGCGGTCGGCTTCGACACCACCAACGCGGCAGGCGGCACCTTCACCCTCTCCAACATCATCACCAACAGCACCGGCACGGGCTCCGGGGCGGTCGGAGTCACCAAGCTCGGCACCGGCACCCTCGTGCTGAGCGGGGCCAGCACCTACACCGGCACCACCAATGTGCTGGGCGGAACCCTCCAGGTGGACGGCAACAATGGAGGCAAGGTCTATTCCATCGCTCCCTCGGGAACCCTCAATCTGGGCTACTCCACCGGTGACTCGGTCTATGGCTACGGAATCACGCTCAACGGGGCCGGAACCGCTGCCACCACCGGACTCTACCTCAAGGGAGGAAACACCTACACGATTCAGGCCGGGCTGAACCTCAATACCGCCCCAACCACCATTCGTGGCTATGGTACCGGGTCCGCCACCCTCGCAGGATGGGACAACAATGGCACCCACCTCACCGTTTCCGCCGCCGCTTCCGGCTCGGTGATCGACTCCAACGTGAACTTCAAGCCCGGTGGCTACGGCTACGTAATGAACATCGCGGCAGGTGCCAACACCGCCACGGGTGACATCACCTTCCAGGGACCACTCACCGGGGCCATCAACGGAAACGGCACCGTTTTCCGCAAGATTGGCGTCGGTTCACTGGTGCTCGCCGGTGCAGGAAGCAACAGCGCGCCGGTCGACATCCGTGCAGGCAGCGTCATCCTCAGCGGTGGCGACAACCGCATCGGCAGCGGCTCCTCGGTCATCCTCGGCAACGGCACGGGAAGCGGGAAACTGGTCCTCAACGGAACCTCCCAGACCCTCACCGCCATCTCCTCGGTCGGCACCGGTACCACCAACGCCATCGTCGGAGGAAGCGCCACAGCCTCCGCCCTCACCCTCACCTCCTCCGGAACCTTCCCCTCCTCCGGCACCACCGCCACCTTGGGCGGCGTGGGAACGAATGAGAACAACTTCTCCCTCGCGAAGTCCGGATCCGGGACCTTCACGCTGAATGGAACCAACACCTACACCGGTGGCACCACAGTCAATGGCGGAACGCTCTCTCTCGGCAGCGCCGGTGCGGTCGGCACTTCCGGAACCATCACCCTGAACGGAGGCACCCTCCAGTTCAGCGCGGGCAACACCACCGACTACACCGCGAGCGGTCGCCTGAAGCTGGAGGACAACCTCATTTCCACCATCGATACCAATGGGGTGGATGTCACATTCACCGGTTCCTTCGTCCTCGGCACCAACTCCAGCGCCGGACTCGGCAAGAGCGGTGCCGGCACCCTGACGCTCTCGGCTCCGCAGACCTTTGACGGTGGCACCTCGGTCTCGGGCGGTGTCCTCGCCCTGGACTACTCCAGCAGCGATACCTCCAGGCTCTCGGACAACTCCCAGCTCACCCTCGCTGGAGGAACCATCCGGCTCATCGGTGGCAGCCACCAGGAATGGGTCTTCAACACCTTGTTGACCGGAAACTCGACGATCGAGCGCACCAGCGGCAGCGCGAAGATCGACCTTGGGGACATCGCCCGCTCCGGCAGCTTCACGCTGTCGATCGCGGAAGACAACATCGCCAGAACCTCCCTTGGAAACGACATCAGCGGCAAGCTTCCTTCCTGGATCACGGTCAATGGCTCGCCGGCTTCCAATGACGGCTCAGGAAACATCGTCGCTTACGCGGGCTTCGTGAATGTCTTCCGTCTCGGCGGCCAGATCGCCAACAACGCCGCTGCCAACGTGAAGATTGTGGATGGCGGTTCCTCCGGTCCTGTCACTCCATTGACCACCGGACTCACCGACATTTCCTCCCTGATCCAGAACGCCACCGCAGGTTCCACCATCGTGAGTCTCGGAGCCACCGACACCCTCCGTCTTGGAGAGACCGGAGCGATCTCCGTCCAGCTCGGATCCGGTGCACTCACCCTCCAGGAAGGCACGCTCACGGCGGGCGGCGCGGACGACACACCGGGTGACATCTCAGTGGACGCCTCGTCCGATGTTGTCATCTCCTCGACGATCACGGACAACGGCGGAGGCTTTGTATCGTTGGCCAAGCTCGGCACCGCCGCCCTCACCCTCAGCGGGACCAACACCTACACCGGCGGCACCGTCCTCAATGCAGGCGAACTCCATATCGACAGCGCCAGCGCCCTCGGCGTCGGTCCGCTCGTCATCAATGGAGGAAGCCTCGACAACACCTCCGGAGCGCCGATCGTGGTGACCAACCTGACTCCCCAAACTTGGAACACCGACATCAGCTTCCTTGGCTCGAATGACCTGACCTTCGCTTCCGGCAACGTGGGCATCGGTGCATCCCGCACCGTGACCGTTGAGAGCGGCCAGCTCACCATTGCTGGATCCATCAACAACAATGCCTCAGGTACCTTCACCCTCACCAAGCTGGGCAGCGGCGCGCTCTCGGTCGGGGGAGGAAACTGGTCCGGCTTGACCACCGTGACCGACGGCACTCTCGAGGTGCTGACGAAGGCGACCGATGTCGCCTACGTCGTTGGCTCCGGAGCCACCCTCAAGCTCGCCTACACCACCGGCGGCGGCTACGCCAACAGCAACCTGAAGATCACCGGCAACGGCACTTCTGCAGAAAGCGGCCTCTACCTGAAGGGAGGAGCTTCCTACAACGGTTCAGGAACCATCCAGTTGCTCGGAGCCCCAACCACCATCCGCCAGTATGGCACCGACCTGGCCTCCATCGGCACCTTCGACGTCAATGGTGACGGCCTCACCACCGTTGCCTCCTCATCCGGCTCGGTCATCGATGCCAATATCCAGTTCGTCCAGCGCGGTTACGGCATGTCGGTCAACATCGCCTCCGGCTCGGCCAACGCCACCGGCGACCTCGTGATGAACGGACCGCTCAATGTGATCGGAGGAAACAGCCTCGGCTTCTACAAGCGCGGTGCGGGTTCCATCCTGCTCAACGCCGCTGCCACGGCCAACACCGCCTTGCAGCTCCAGGGCGGATCCGTCATCTGCGGCATCGCCAACTGCCTGGGCACGGATACCACCAACCTTCTGCTCTCCAGTGGAACTACCCTCAAGCTCAACGGATTCAGCCAGACGGCCGGATCGCTCTCGGGGGCCGGAAAAGTGGTCAACGGCAGCGCCACGGCAGCGGTCCTGTCGATCAAGCAGGCATCGGATGTGACCTTCACCGGCCCGCTCGGTGGCGTCGGAACGGACGAGAACAACTTCTCCCTCGTCAAGAGCGGCACCTTCAAGCTCACCCTTGGTGGAACCAACACCTATACAGGCAGCACCACCGTCAACGCCGGAACCCTGTCCATCGGCTCGGCCTTCCTCGCGAACAGCTCCGACGTGCTGATCACCACCGGAGCCACCCTCGAACTCACCACCGGCGCCACGGACACCATTGACGAACTCATCGTTGACGGCACCCCCCAGGCTCCCGGCATCTACGGAGCCATCGGTTCAGGCGCGCAGTTTGAAAAGGACTACATCACCGGCACCGGCACCCTCACCGTCACCACCGGCCCTGCCGGCTTCTCCTCGTGGATCGGCGGCTTCGGCCTTGCCGTTGCAGACCAGGACGCAGGTGACGATCCGGACTTCGACGGCATCCCGAATGCCATCGAGTTCGTCATCGGCGGAAACCCAGCCAGTGCCGTCGACACCGCCCTGCTGCCGACCCTCGAACTCGTGACCACCGACCTCGGTGCCGGTTCCACCGACTACCTGAAGTTCACCTTCCGTCGCACCGACGCCTCCGTGATCCACAGCCCGGCGGCCCAGTACGACACCGACCTTGCCGGACCGTGGACCACCGCAGTCAACGGAACCGATGGGATCGTGGTCCAGTCAAACAACGACTTCTACGCCACCGCTCCAAACGGCATCGACCAGGTGATCTACTACATCCCACGTAGCCTCGCCGCTCCCGGTGCCTCGCTCTTCGGACGCCTGAACGTGACGATCCCCTGATCGTCATCAAGGCAGCCCTGAAAAGCTCCACTCAAGAGCCCGTCTCCCGTCTTCGGGGGGCGGGCTTTTTTTGGCTTTCCGTCAAATCCGCGGGTCGTCCCACAACGCGGTCTCACTGCTCCCTCTCCAATCTAACAGGATTCCAGACTCCCTCCGCGACCTCTGTTTCCTCGGTGCCTCTGCGGCCAGCTAAGTCGTGTTTCATCTATCAGGATGACGGGCTCCCTTCCGACAATCCATCAGTCAATAAACCGCGAATGAACGCCAATAGCCGCGAATAAACCTAAATCCTGAAATGCAAACGACGAAAATCAAGGAGTTCCGAATCGCATCGGACTCATTCATCAGGCGACTGCGAAGACCTCCATGATTGCTTCTCCTTTCGTGCCTTTTCATGCCTTTCGTGGTTTCTTATTCCCCTAAAGATCAACGACTCAAAGTCAATGGACAGTGAAACCTAAAGCACCCACCTCAGGAAAAAACCACCAGACTCCCTTCATGCCCTGAGGATTCGCGTTCATTGGCGTTTATTCGCGGTTCTAACATCCAAAGATCAAGGCTCAGGAATCATCCTCGAATTCAGATCAAACCGCAGATAAGCCAGACTGATGCACCAGCAGGCCCCATAGTTGACCCAGCCCTCGGCGTGCCGGAAGGTTCCTTCAGGATTGAATGGATACATTTCGCTTCCGCTCAGGCTGGACAACGAGCCCCGACACAACTCAAGCCTCGCGCAGATGTTGTCCGGGTGGCTCTTCGGCCAGCCACGCTCGACTTCCGGAAAGCCCATCTCCGGATGACAGGGCGCCGCCGCCTGACAGGGATTGCGGCCGAAGACATGATCGATCGAACCGAACGCGATCTGCTCCAGCCGCTTCTTGAGCCCGGCATCCTCCACCACCCACGACGCGGACAGGGCGATGGCGGGCAGGGCGATCGAGTTTCCGACATCACTCAGCTTCGGAATGGTCCACTCTGTCCCGAGATCATAGCGACGGAAATCCCAGTAGTTGTTGGATCTTGAAACCGCGACCTTTGCCCACTCGATGATCTTTTCCTTCAATCCGGGCGGCGACTCCTTCGGATATCTCTGCAGCATCCACACGAGATTGGGAATCGTCCGGTGCTCGCTCATCCGCTGGCCCTTGGTCGTGCGCGGGTCATTCCAGTCGAGGTTCGCCACACACCAGGCCGCCTGCTTCACTGCGGCGTCGAGATAGACCCGGCTGTCCGAGCGGCCCTCCTGCTTCGCGACCTCATGCATGAGGAGATTCGGCACGATCGAATGCCCTGGCGCATGTCGGCCCTTGTAGGGATGCAGCAGCCCGCCCATCGGGTTCTTCTCGGAAATCTGCTCGATCGATAGATAGGTTTTCGGCTCCCACCAGCGGTCGATCTCAAGCGACGGAGCCCAGTTCGCGAAACAGAACTCCCGGCACTTCTCATGAAACGACTCAGGCAGCCACTGCTTCAGCGCCGGCCAGGCCCAGAGCACATAGGCGACCTGCTCGACAGTCTGGGAATGGATCCGGCGCTTGTCAGGATCCCCGCTCGGGTCCTGCGTGGCGGGATTGACCAGATAATAGCCCGCGCCCCAGTGGATCATCTTCACCACATCAGGAGCATCCGGCTTGGGCGGCTCCAGTTTATAATAGTTCCTCATCGCCTCCATGACCCCATCCGAGCAGGGATTCTTCGCATCAAACTTGAACCCTGCATCCGTCACCCGCGCCTTCTCGGCCGCCCAATCGATCTGGCGGGGCATTGCGTCCACTTTCCCACGGTCGGAAAGATAGAACATCACCAGCGACGGAATGATCGCATCATAATAGGTTCCATCCCGCCAGGGGCAGCCACCGTAGGCACTGGGGTGGGTTGCCACCACCGACCTCGAATCGATGAGGAAATTCACCGCCGACTGCCAGAACTGCTCCTGATAGAGATTGTCCGCGATGAGGAACGGATCGCTCCGCCCGTTCTTCAGCGAACCTCCCTGGACCTCGATGATGTAACGCTTGGAATCATCCTTGGGTCGAAATGCGCTGAAGTCTCCCACCCCGTCCCGGATCTCCCCCTCATGAAGGACCGTCGTGCCGCCTGCCTCGTGGATCGAAAATCGCGCCCCATCGGGCGACAAGGGAGCGGTGAACCGCTTCGGCCTGAGCGTTTCATAGCCCACCTGATTGACCGCCACCTGATGGACGCTCCGGTCCACCATCTGTCGCGTCAGGACCTTGCCCTTCAGCCCTGCCCCAACCATCGCGTGCTTGGCCTCATAAACCGCAATCTCGCGAATCCGCGCCGGGCCGGACTTCGGCAAGGTCAGCCGCAGGCTTGAAACGTTCCGCAGGTTCGTCTCGACCCGCTTGGCCAGATCCCGGTTGTTGCGGACCTGCCCCTGATCGGGACTCACCCGTTTGCCGTCCACCACCACGCTCAAATCGAAGCCGTCCAGGGCAGCCTCGTCCTTCCAGCCCGAATAGACATCGACCGATCCAATGTTCACGGGTTTCGAAAACGTCACCTCCACCCACGGCGCGGCATCGCCCGAGGCCGCCAGCCAGCGCGACTCGTCGGAAACCACCCCGTCCACCACCAAATCCGCCTTGTTGGTCGGCAGCGCGCTGCTGGAGGTCACCTTGGCTCCCTCGGTCAGGTTCGCATCCCCCGCCGCAAGCACCGGAAGCCCCAACCCCATCATCAGAGCCAGGGAAAGGGGCAAAGCCGCGATGAAACGCGGCCCACAGACTGGAACAGACAAGCTGCGAGGCATGAGGATGGGGAATGTCATGGGAAGTAAAAGGGAGGAAGCCAGGTTGAAGTGGATCGGATCCATTGCCCCCGGCCATCAAGGCCTTCACACCCGCATGTCCGGAAGTAAAGCTAGAGCGATGCACCCGATGGCCGCCCGGTCGGACGGTAACATGGGTGAATCATCTTCACTGACGTCCATACTCCCTCAAGCCTCCCCAACTTGCCGGGAATTCGCGTTCCGCCGGATCTCCGTCTTCCACGCCCCCATCTGAAAGGACTCTTCAGTTTCACCTTCACTCTGCGAATCATTCGCCTGACGGCCTCCCGAACGGCATCCATTTTCCCAACACCGCCCGGAAAAACACCGAATCTTGAGATTTGCTGTCCGTTTTCGGGAAGTTGAGGACAGATTGGGGAAAGCCGATGCCGGACCACGAACCATCCGACGCCAGCCTGCTCGACGAGTGGCTGCGTCACCACAGCGAAACCGCCTTCGTGGCGCTGGTCCGTCGCTATCAAGCGCTGGTCCACGCCGTGGCGCTGCGCCGCTGTGCAGACGACTCGCTGGCGGCGGAAGCCTCGCAACTGGCCTTCATCAGCCTGGCTCAGAAGGCAGGCTCCCTGCGCTCCCGCACCAGCCTGGCGGGCTGGCTGCATCTCACCGCCCTCCACCACAGCCGCAACCTCCTGCGCCGCCGGAGGCGCGAGGCCCACAAACTCCAAAGCCTGCGCACCCACATGGACACCCAACTCCCGGACATCCACTCCGACGCCTGGCAGCAGATCCAGCCGGTGGTCGATGAGGCCCTTGCCTCGCTCTCCGACCAGGATCGGGAAACCCTGCTGCTGCGATTCTACCGGGCCCTGAGTGTGAAGGAAATCGCCGCGGTGCAGGGCATCGCCCTCGATGCCGCACAGAAACGCCTGGACCGCGCCACCGAACGTCTCCGCCGCCTCCTCGCGCGCCGCGGCCACGCCCCGGGCGGCTCCCTGGCCAGCGTGCTGCTTATGGGGCTGGCCCAGGAGCCCTCCACCCTCCTGCCACCCGTTTCCGCAATTGCCTCGAAAGCCATCGCCGCCGCCAGCACCACCACTTCCCTCACCACCCTCGGAATTCTCACCATGACCAAGAAAGCCACCACCCTCACCGCCGCCGCCCTGCTCATCGCAGGGGTCGGAGCCATCGCTTATGTCAATCGCAGCCAAGCGCCAGACAAGCAGCCCGAATCCACCACCTCCTCCTCCAATCCCGGCCAGAAATCCTCCGGCTCCTCGCCATCATCCGCCGAGTCCGCCAGGGCTGCCCGCGCCAAACCGCGCGATCCAGCGGAGAACCCGGAGTTCGTCACCAAGTACGGTGAATCCCGTACCAAGCTTTCCAAGCAGGTCTCCGAGAACGTGATCAGCCTGCTGGAGGACGCCATCAGCATGGGCGAAATGGCCACCTCGGGTGAACTGTCCAAGGCCTTGGGCGGACGCGGAGCCGGACTCCAGATGGGACTTGGAAAACTTGGCCGCGACCTCAATCTCACCGACGAACAGAAGGAAAAGGCCGGAGCGCTCTACACCGAGTTCCAGAAGCGCGAGATCGAGAAGGCCAAGGCCTCGGTCGAGAACCTCAAGAAGGACCCGACCGCCCTGATGCAGACGCTTCTGGCCAGCGACGCCTTTTCACGCGGCAAGATCACCGAGGCCGAATACAAGGAAATGCAGACCGCCTCGGCGCAGGAGCTCAAGGGCGTCATGAACCCGCTCGACCGCAAGAACTTCGGCGGTGGCAAGCCCACCAAGGATCCCACCTTCAGCAGCGGGTTCCAGGCCCTGCTTGATCCGACGCAGGCCGAGACCTATCAGGCCTCACTGGCCGCTCAGGAAGCCGAACCAGCCGGCGCAAGTGACATCTCCAACATCCCCGCCATGGAGCTGGAAAAGCTCGATGGAACGGTGATGAACGCCAAGAAGATGACCAGCGGTCTCAAGCAGATGATGGAAGGCATGGGCGGACTCCAGGACCTCGGGCCGCTCCTCGAGCAGCAGCAGAAGCAGAAGTCGGAGCCGTAAGGAGCCGGGACATTCCTGTCCCCAGCAAGTTGTAGGGAGGTGGCGACAGGAATGTCGCCACTCCTCATGGCTCGTCCTTGTAGGGCTCCGCACGGCGCTCTTCAAGGCAGCGCGACAGCCAAAGGATGAGCTTTTCCGCTTCGGCCGATTCGTTGCGCAGCGAGCCCAGCGCATTCCAATCGATGTGGTGGCGGGACTTCGGCGCGGCAATCCGGTTGACGTCGAGTTTTGCCATGATTGCCTCGGTCTCACGCGGATGGGCGTTGAGAATGTTCGCCGGACGCGGCAGCTCGTCGAGGTCCTCCAGCGTCAGGCCGAAGGAGGTGACTCCCACGCCATACTCCGCATTGAGGCGACGCAGGCCATCGGCAAGGGCCTCATCCTCGATCGGTGCGGCATAGACCAGTTCGCCTCCCTGCGCCCACATCGAAACCGCCAGGGTCTGGAAAAAGTCCTCTCGATAGGTCAGCAGCGACGGTTGGAGGCGGAGACGTGCACCATGCAGACGAAATGGAGGCAGACCGAGCCACTGCTTCAGGGAAAGCATCGTGTTATCCAGCGACATCTCCTCATCCGCCGTGCCACCGGTTTCCCAATCGACCAGCACGAGCTCCGGATACTTCCAAAGGTTTCCGATCGGTGCCTCCTTTCGAAAGGCCTCACGGAAGGCGAAGGGAAAGCGACCGTTGACCTCGAAGTAGCGGGTCACCACGGCGCGGAACTTGCGGATCCGCATCATCGCGGTGTCAGCCGCCTGCGGGTCGGAGCTCAGGTCTTCCAGACGTCCCTGGGTCATCGACAACAGCTCCTGCGCGCCGGACAGCGCAGGCACCGGCGCGGTCCGGCGGTAGTACCCCTGGCCTTTCTCCACCTTGGCGATCGGCGAACCGGGATCGCAGGACATGATCGAGAAATGATAACGCAGCGACGCATCCGAATAGTTTCCCGTGAGTTGCAGGCGCGTCAGACGGATGAGCTCCGTCCCCTTGATCGCATCCGTCGGATTGAGCGGAAGGAGGACGGGAAGGATGTCCGAAAGCTGCGTGCGAAGACTCATGAGAAAGGGGAAACCTGCGTAAGGGGCGTTAGGCTCATCCAATTCCCCCCCTGCCCCACCATCAAGCCCGGAATGGAAGATTTTGAAAAACCATCGGAAATCCAAACAAGGTTTTTTGAAGGAATCCGTGGTGAAACTTGTCGAAGCCCTCAACCCGGCTAACCTCCCTCCATGCTGCGCGCAATTTTTTCCACCATGGTCCTGATGATCAGCACCGCAATGGCCCAGGATCCCGATCCCGCGAAGATCATCGAAGGGGCCCGCGTGGCCGCCACCCTGCAACAAACCGACCTCGGCGGATCGCTTTCCAAGAACGGCACGAAGACCCCGGTTCAGCTCTTCCTGCGCGGCAAGGACATCCAGTTTGCCCTCGAACTCGGCGGACCCACCCAGCGCTTCCACCTGCGGCTCGGCGATGGCGAATACAACCTCTTCGAGGTCGACCCGGCCGGAAAGACCACGAGGTTTCCCGATGCCAAGCTGATCCAGCCGATCGCCGGGACCGATGTGACCTACGAGGACCTTTCCTTCCAGTTCTTCTACTGGCCCGGAGCCATCTATGTGGGCACCGAAAACGTCGCGGGCCAGCCCTGCTACAAGATCCGCCTGAACAAGCCCGCCGGCAGCGGCGGCCAATACGAGGTCGTCTATGTCTGGGTTCACACGAAATACGGAGCCTTCATGAAGGTCGGCGGATTCAACAAGAAGGGCGAGTTGATCAAGCTGTTCGAAGTTGAGGATGTGATGTCGATAGGCAACGGAGTTTACACCCTCAAGAAGATGAAGGTCGCGACCTATGCGGGTGGACGTGTGAGCGGGATCACGAACCTGCTGTTTGAGAAGGCGAAGGCAGTCGGGCCTTGAGGCGGAAGAAAGCACTAAATTCTAAGCTCTAAATTCGAAACGAATAGGTGACTGGAATGAAAGCCAGATTCCGGCCGTGCATCGACCTGCACGATGGCAAGGTGAAGCAGATCGTCGGCGGCACACTGCGCGATGACGGCGCGGGACCGAAGGAGAACTTCGTGTCGGAAAAGCCCTCCGCCTGGTTCGCCGAGACCTTCCGTCGCGACGCTCTAACAGGTGGCCACGTGATCAAGCTCGGACCCGGAAATGACGCCGCCGCGGCGGAAGCACTCGCCGCCTGGCCGAATGGCCTTCAACTCGGTGGTGGAATCACCCCCGACAACGCCGCGCAGTGGATCGACGCCGGGGCCAGCCACGTGATCGTCACCTCCGTGCTGTTTGATAAAGCCGGGAAATTCCTGCCTGAAGCCCTCGAGGCCATGGTCGCCAGCGTCGGCTCCAGCAGACTGGTGATCGACCTTTCCTGCCGCCGCACCGATCGCGGCTGGACCGTCGCCATGAACCGCTGGCAGACCCTGACCGATCTCGATGTGACCGTGGCCACACTGGACCGGCTGGCCCCCTTCTGTGATGAGTTCCTGATCCACGCCGCCGACGTTGAAGGCCTCTGCAGCGGGATCGATGGCGAGCTCGTCGAATTTCTTGGTGCCTGGGGCAAGCTCCCCATGACCTACGCCGGCGGAGCCTCCAGCCTCGCCGATGTGGAAAAGGTCGATGCGTTGGGACAAGGCTGCGTCGATGTCACCGTCGGCAGCGCCCTCGATCTCTTTGGCGGCAAGGGCGTGACCTACGCCGAACTGGTGATGTGGAACGGACGTTGAATGATCAAATGGCGTCGGGACCTCACGGCGAGGACCGCTCGACTGAGCCAACGCACTGTGTCTCGACTTAATCCATGAACCAGCCGACATAATTCGGCGAGAACCACACCAGAAACACCAGGCTGACCATGGCGCATCCTCCGGGAATCAGCGCACGGAACCCAGACCGGCGACGAAAGAGAACCAAACTGCCAATCAGGCCGACGGGGATGACAACAACCGCAACAGGATACAAAAGCAGAATGGTGGTGCCCCAAATCTCGCCCAGCCACTTGATCGGAACCACTCCCTTCGGATCCATGTCGGCTCTTGGCACGCGCTCCGAATAAACCGCATACACGCCTGCGACCCAATACGGGAACGAACGCCAGCCCAGTACCAAGCACGCAAACCAGGCTTCAACCCAGGCAATGACACTCAACCACCCGGCACGTCGAACGATTGCGAGGATCACGTCGATGACCGCCAACACTGGCACCACAAGGCCAAACGCAATGAGCCCTATGCGTTGAGCTAGAAGCGGGTCGGTCTCGTAAGGTGCCTTGTATGCTCCATGCGTATAGATGCCAGCAAATGGCGTGAACTGCATCGCATAAGGCGCGAGCCCCAACAGCAAGGCCAGCAGCGCCATTGAGAGCCTTGGGATGACCAGTTTGGGGGATTCTTGATTCATCGGACTATGCGGAGGATTAGGCTTAAATCCTGAAATACAAACCACGAAAGCCACGAAACATCACGAAAATCAGGCTGTTCCGAAACGCTTCAGACAGTTGTTGCACCTCGGCTATTCGATCCAATCTGCTAGAACAACTGGAGCTTCGCCAATCCAGCTCGCGTCCGGCATCAACCAACCATTGTTAGGTCCAGTCTGAAAGAGTCCTTCTCTGGTTGCCAGGGATTCGGCAAGTTGAGTGTAATGCATCTTCGATCCAATCCAGTAGGTGTGGTCTTTTCCACCAACCGTCACCGTCAGGCTGTTTGGGACTGACGATGGGTAAATGAGACCGATTGGATAAGGGGCGACTCCAGGTGATCCAAGATACACAAGGTAGTGGAACTGTTTCAACGGCTTCAGTTTGAAGCTGCCGTCACTTCCGCTCACGCATCGATCAATCACCAGCGTGTTGCGGTAACGATAGGTCACGATCGCGCCTTCTACCGGCTCGGAACGACGGTTGCGCACCACTCCACTGTACGGCGGAGCGTAGGTTTGCCAGTGTGGAACAGGTACACACGACGCCAGCAGTGTTCCAATCATCAAGATCGCGAGAAGTCTCATGCAATCGGACAATAAAGGGTTAGGAGCGCCGGGGGGAAGCCCGAACTCAGGTTGCGACGTGAGCGCCGGATCCCAATCAAGGATCTTGTGATTACCTCATTTCAGTCCCTGACTGCCGGAAGGTTGCGGCCTCCAATCAAAACACCGCTTCACAGCTCAAAGGCCAATCCAACAGGAAATCCAGTTGAAGGTGCATCCCTGCCCACGCCGAAACTTCTGGATTCCAATACACCACCATGCGCCATCTTCCCACCACCGATGTCAACACATGGATCTCAACTCGGGCATGTGGGCCAAATGGATCGGTGCCCTGATCGGAAACAAACGTGCCCCAATATCGATTCAATCGATTCCTGCCGCGTCGCCAGATTGCATCCTGCCGGAATCGAATCATTTCAAGCAGCACCTTGTCTGGAAATCGGAGAGTTCCCCTCCCTCTCTGACAAATGATCCGAACCTCTTGGTCCAAAGGGAACAGCTTGGCGGCAAACATCGGACTACTTTCCTTTCTGTGGAACATCCCGCGAAGGCGGGCGCGGGCTTGGGGTGAGTCAGTGGAGTGGTTGAACCGCTTCCGGCATCTTGCCATCAGCGCCTGACTCGACTCTGGCGGGGGTGCTCAGTTGAACGGCATCCATGCGCTGGGCAATCCATTCGGTCAGCTCATGCTGAACCGACTTATCCCACAACTTCGACCCCGCAAGACCCACCATATTGACGTCATAACCGGACGGCACCGGAGTCACCAGAACAAGATGGTCTGAGTGGGCGTTCTCGCCCAGGAGAGAATCCAGTCTCTCCGGAAGTTCTTCGTTCACCGTTGTGAATGCTTCTTTCGGGTAATTGCCGCCTCCGCATGTGACGAAAATGCAACTGCCACTGATCTCGATGGTCTTGACCGGAGCTGATTCCCTGCCAAGCCAGATGCCGATGCCGCCTGCCAGAAGGTTCAAGCCGAGCAGCAGTGCAGTTTTCTTCCTCATTTGGATCATAGGGGAATTGGTGGCACCGGCGAGATCAAGGTCCGACCTGAAAAATGTCCCTCCCGCCGTCCGCCACGCACAGCTTGTTCTTTCTGGGCCAACATTGGCCTGACGCTGACCCTGAGTTCGATCATCCGATGAAGCCCCGAAGGGAGTAGGCAGCAATTCCCGTACAGACGATGCCAAGGATCACGAGTGCGGCACACCCTCCGGCACTGTTCTCCTTCTGTGCCTGCCACTCCTCATTGGTGCTCAAATCCGAACGGCAATGCGGGCAGATGTTCGCTTGTCGAGAGATAGCCTCCTTGCATTCAGGGCAGCATGCCGATCCTCCAGGGCGATGAGTGTATTTGAGTGACATATGGGTATTCGATTGTCAGTGCTAAATGTGCGCCCTCCGGCGCTGTTGAAAGGATGTTGAAGTGAAATTGAAAAGCTTATGCCGGCCGGTGCGCCACGACTTGTTGGGGATCTTGGTTCTATACCGTGATGCGGCTAAAGTAGCTCAGGGATTCATGCTCTGACAAGAACTCAGAAATACGATCCAGGGCTCGTTCACGGAAAAGACTGGCGATCTCGGGCTGCATCGTAATGGAAATCATCCCAACCAAACCCGTATCCTCGGAATTCCAATGTGCATGAGCCCGGAGATACCAACCGTTGAAATCCGGTCCGATCCCAATGCAGACGAGTTCATCCGTGGGAGTAGCCTCAAAAAGTGATCGAGGGGATCCCAACAACCGAAAGACATCCGAAAATTCAATCTGCGGACCGGCAAAATGCAGACCATCATGTTCAAGCCAGTCGTCATAGCGGCTCCATCCAACCGGACCGGCGCTCTGACCTTGGAGGAATGGAAGAATGTGGGTGGCGATCTGAATCACCTCATCCAGTCGTGCATCGTTTTCGGACGCGAAAGTCGTGCCGATGGGTGGTTCGAATGGCATGACAATTCTCTGGCTCAACGTTAAGAGCGCTCCTACGGGCGCGATTGGATTGAAATTGGAATGAGATCAGATTGCTTATGGCCCGTTAGGAGGCGCAGATTGTTCTGCCAATGTTTCATTTATGGGACTCGAACAGGCGCACTTCAACAAAGTAGCCGTTCCTAAGTTTGCAATCGAAGTCTATATAGCCGTCACCAAGTGCTTTCTTTGAATTCAATGCTTCTGCCTCTGTCTTCCAATTCGTGGCTTGTTCAGGTGTGGTTTGGAACTCGAATCCATACCATTCGAGGACAATCTGATCGTTGTGGTATGCGTAAGTAACGCTCGCGTTCGCTGGTAGTGCTGGAAGACCGAAATCATCAGTTGCCTCTTGAACGATCCCTCGCTCACGTGCTCTCTCCAACGCAGGAAGCGCCAACAGTGTTCCTCCAACCCCAAGGAATACACCGAAGAGAAGCGTTGGAATCATGCGTTTCATTTTCTTTCAGAACGTCAAAGAGCACGCACCCCTATCAGCGAGGGCGAGCGTCGATCACGGGGTTAGGGTTGAAACTACGGAAGAGCATGAAAACAGGGCGGCTGATAGGGGTTGCTGTGTCTCGTCTTGTTCGCCTTCTTATTGATTATTGACCATCCAGTCGATCATAGACTGCCTTACTTCATTAAAAGAGCGATTCTGGACTTCGTGGTCGAAATCGCGCCACAGCACTTCAAGTGTGACTTCCTTCAGCGGGAATATGTGGTGG
The DNA here is from genome assembly GCA_027485995.1 of Verrucomicrobiaceae bacterium. Lineage (GTDB taxonomy): Bacteria > Verrucomicrobiota > Verrucomicrobiia > Verrucomicrobiales > Akkermansiaceae > Luteolibacter. Next base: position 57,653 of record JAIXPW010000192.1, on the reverse strand, counting down.
CGGCATCGCCAGTCGCCGTCGGTTGAGGATGGAAACTGCACCGCGTTGACCTTCTTGATCTCGTCCATCCAAGGTGAACCTTCCACTTCTGCGATGTCGAACTGATCAAGGCCTTGTTGATACAGTGGATGTCCGGGAAATGCCTCATCATTTGGATGTCCGTGTTTCATCTGCAAGATCGACTTGCTTCGGAATACAGCCCACCCGCAGTCGTGCCACAATCCATCTGTGCGCTGCTCTGTCGCAAGAAAGGCAAAACATCCTGTCTCGCCCCAAAGTAAGACAAACGCGTCGGTTACGGACTCTTGTCTAAACGGGAAACCGGCGTCTTTGATGTGCATATGATCTCTGGCGAACAGTCTTTGTTCGTAGGATCTAGCTATCTGATATCCGCTGATTCCCACTTGGGTCCACGATGGCTGAGATCCTTGATTTGACAACGATTTTCTGGGGTCAGCGGGTTGATATCTCGGCCTTTGGGGGTGATCCTCTGCGACGACCTGCCGGGGCGGATATCAGGAAGAATTTCGAATTTCGAATTTCGGATTTCCAATATGGAAGGCGCGGGGCGTGAGATACCTCGGGCGGGCCATCAGAACTCCTTGGATCAGGCCAGCAATCGACAGTCGTGAATCCATTCCGCCTTGCGCGTGGGCAGTTTGGCGACGTGACCCCAACGCGGAGAACGCCCCCTTCCCCTTCACCATCCGCTTCGTCCAATCACTCGCCAAGCAGCGCCCGACGGGTCGGTTCGTCGATCTCGGCGGGCCGGCCGTCGTTTCCCACCCGAACGGTGACAAACGTTCCCGACGAGGAAAGCTCGCCCGCTTTCCAGACCTCGAAGCTCCAGTTCACGGCTGCCGCGCCGACTCTTGAAACGGCGAGCTGGACCTCGATCTCGTCTCCGGTCAGCAGCGGACGCTTGTAGTCGCAATCGACATGGACCTTCGGCCAGCCGCCCTGGGCACGGTCAAACACCAGCAGTCCGGAAGACCGCAGAAACTCGTGTTCCGCCGCCTCGACGTAGCGGAACACGTTTGGAAAATGCATCCAGCCGCTCGCATCCGTATCGCCGAAGGGGACGATCAGCCGATGGCGATGGAGCGGGTGTTCCATGGCTCAGACGTAGCGTTTCACCAGCACCGAGGCGTTGTGACCGCCGAAACCGAAGCTGTTGCTCAGGGCCACATCGATCTTCGCCTCGCGGGCCACGTTCGGCACCACGTCGAGATCGCATTCGGGGTCCTGGTTTTCCACGTTGATCGTGGGAGGCACCACGCCGTCATGAATGGCCATCACGCTGGCGATGAGTTCGATGCCGCCCGCCGCTCCGAGCATGTGCCCGGTCATCGACTTGGTGGAGCTGACCATCAGGCCGTTCTTCGCGTGGTCACCGAAGGCCAGCTTGATCGCCTTTGCCTCGGCCACGTCCCCGAGTCCGGTCGAGGTGGCATGGGCGTTGAGATACTGGACTTCGTTCGGGTTGATCCTGCCGTGGCGGAGCGACATTTCGATGGCGTAGGCCGGTCCGGAACCATCCGGCGACGGAGCGCTGAGATGATAGGCGTCGGCGCTGACTCCATAGCCGATGAGCTCTGCATAAATCTTCGCTCCCCGCTTCCTGGCGTGCTCGAGTTCCTCGATCATGATCACCCCTGCCCCCTCGCCCATCACGAAGCCATCGCGATCGACATCGAAGGGCCGCGAGGCCCGCTGCGGCTCGTCATTGCGGGTGCTGAGGGCTTTCATGTTGGAGAACCCGGCGAGCCCCATCGGAAGGACCGTCGATTCCGCACCCCCGCAAAGAAAGCCATCGGCGTCGCCGAACTTGATGATGCGCCAGGCCTCGCCGATGTTGTGGTTGGAGGTCGCACAAGCGGTGACGATGGCCATGTTCGGGCCCAGGAGGCCGAATTCCATGGAAATGATGCCGCTGGCGATGTTGGAGATCATCATCGGAATCGTGAACGGCGACACGCGCTTCGGTCCCTTTCCAAGACAGACCTCATGCTCACGTTCCAGCGTGGAAAGGCCGCCGATGCCGGAGCCCACCATCACCCCGAAGCGCCGGGGATCGACCGTGGAAACATCCAGGCCGGAATCCTCGAAGGCCATCTTCGACGCCGCCACCGCGAACTGGACATAGCGGTCGGCCCGACGGGAGTCCTTCGGCACCCGGAAATACTGGTCGGGGCTGAAATCCTTCACCTCACCGGCGATCTTGCAGTCGTAGGGTGTGGGGTCGAGAAGGGTGATGGTTCCGATCCCACTGCGGCCGGCCTTCATGCCCTCCCAAGTGGTGTTCAGATCATTTCCAAGGGGGGATACACACCCGATGCCGGTGATGACGACGCGTCGTTCGCTCATGGTTTGTTAAGGAGGTCGCAGAAAGCGTGCGGGGAGCATGAGGAGCCGTCTGAGGAGACGCAAGCCCTCATCCGAGCCGACGGCTCCGGCCACGTTCGTTCATCGCGCCACAGCCGGGGCACTCGGGGAGGGTCGCGGTCCCATGATCCTCGAAGGCGTGCAGGCAGAGCCGGCAGATGATTCGTCCGCGCACGGCCCGTCGTTCGCCCGCCCGCTGGGACAGCCTGGAGGCGAGTGTCAGGAGACCAATCAATCCCATCGGCACCAGCAGCGCCCAAAGCACGAATTCTGGCAGCAGCAGGTCCATCAGTGTCCACGTGTGAAAACCAACTCCACCCCGATCCAACCCGGCTTGGCCGAGGAACCGAACTTCACGCGACCGATCCAGCGCGACAGACCTTGGATCGCGGTGGTGGTCGCCTCATCGTCCGCACGATCGAGCGGCTGTTGATGAACCACCCGCCCGCCCGGCCCGATTTCCACCATGAAGCGCCATGACTTCGCGGCCACCGAGGCGGGGATCTGATCCTCATAGGCGGGAAACTCCGAGGGCCAGGATTCCATCGGCAGGTGTGACAGAGGCCGGAGGATCGGGACTGGAGGACTGTGCGGCAAGGGAGCCTGTTGTGCCACTGGCGGCTTCTCCTCTGGAAAAAACCGTTCGCCCCGGAGACTCACTGGAACCGCTGGAGGTCCGGACTCAACCGGAAGATCGCGAAGCGCAGGTCGCGACGGAGTCCATTTCCTGGTTTGGGCTAGGACCGCCCTTTCATACTCGATGACCACCGGGTCCATGCCCACCTCATACCTGGAGGGAAACGGCCCCTGCTCATCGACACTCACCGACCAAAAGTCCTTTTCCGGTCCCTCCGGAATCATCACGACACTGGCGTGACGTTCGATGATCCGCGGCAGAGGCATGATCCTGACCCGGATCGCACCGAGAAATCCCACCGACAGCAGGGACACCACCACCACCGCCGCACAGGTCCTCAATCCCGAGGTTTCCGGGGATCTCCAGGAAAACGTCAGACCGCATTCGCGATCGGACTGCTCTCGTTTGTTGCCGCTCACGGTTCCGGTTCCTTGGATGAGCTGGCGTCTCCGGCCTGAATCGGCCGTCCCACCATCATCAGACGATAGCCTTTTCTCAAAATCACCTCGGCGACCTCGCGCTCAAGGCCCACCGGAGTTCCCGTATCGGTCCGCAGCAGGATCGTGCCCTGGGCGTTGCCCCGCTTCTCATCCAGCAGCTTGCCGAGTCCATCCAGACTGGTGGACTCCCGTCCGAAATAGATCTGCGGCGGCTGTCCCGGCCCGAGGGTCACTGCCAGAGCTCCACTGAATCGCTCCATCTGGAACCGCGACGGAGGCAGCTCGACCGCCACCCCTGACTGCAGCACCAGCGAGGGCCCCAGCACGAAGAACATCAACAGCAGGGCAAAAAGGTTGAACAAAGGCACCACGTGGAGAAACCCGGGCCGCTCCGGCAGGGTGAGTTCCAATTTCACGACGCGCCCTCCTGTTTTTCCTTCCGGCTTCCGCGCCGACGCGCCTCGACCTCCTCGCGGAACGACACGATCGCCCCCTCCTCGCGGGCATCGGAGATCAGGTTGACCATTTCAATCCCGGCCCGCTCGATCCGATGGGCCAGCCGCTTGGCGCGACCGAGGAAATAGAGATACGCCAGATACATCGGCACCGCGACCGTCAGGCCGATGACCGAGGTTATCAGCGCCTGGAAAACGCCACCCGCCAGCTCCGCGGGTCCAGCGAAGCCACCCTGCTCACTGACTCGTTTGAAGGTTTCGACCATTCCCAGCAGCGTTCCCAACATCCCCACGAGCGGAGCCAGCAAGGCCACCGCCAGGATGGTCCGGATGTTCTTTTCAATTCGTGGCACCTCGAGCTGACCTGCTTCCTGGGTCACATCCCGCAGGTCCGGACGGGGAAGATAATGCCGCAGCAAGGCCGCGTGGGCCACCCGCGCCACAGGTCCCGGAGCCCGCGCCGCCTCATGCTGGGCCTCCGCAAAGGCCTTGCGGCGGACGTGGTTCGACAGGCCCACCAGCAGATCGCCGACATTGATCCGCGCCCGGTGGAAGAAAAACAGCCGTTCCACCACGCACACCGACCCCACAAAGGCCAGCGCCAGCAGCACCCACACCAGCGGGCCGCCCTGCTCAATCAATCCGGAGGGTTCAAACAGTCCCAAAATCATCGTCCGGAGATCCTAGGCGGGGTCCAACCCGCTGGCGAGCGTGGAGTTGGGCTCTGGAAAATTCGCTTTTTCCGCTCGCAGTGAGATTCCATTCAGGAAGTTCTTGCATCCGGGGTGGACGTATGCCGCCGAATGGCCAATCCTCCGCCATGCCTACTGTCGCCATCGTCGGACGCCCCAACGTCGGGAAATCCGCCATCTTCAACCGCCTCGCCGGACGACGCATCGCCATCGTCCACGACCAGCCGGGCGTCACCCGCGACCGCATTTCCGCGCCCTGCACGCTGACGAACCACCCCTGCACGATCATCGACACCGGCGGCATCGGAGCTTCACTCGATGACGGATTCGGCGCCCAGGTCCAGATCGAGGCGGACATCGCCATGGAAACGGCTGACCTGATCCTCTTCGTCGTCGATGGCCAGGAAGGCCTCAGCCCGATCGACCAGGCCCTCGGCCAGAAGCTCCGCAAGGCCAAGCCACCGGTCCGACTCGTCCTGAACAAAGTCGATCACGACAAGCACGAGAGCGTTTACGGCGACTTCGCCGGTCTCGGCCTCGGAGATGGCATTGCGGTCTCCGCCGAACACGGGCGGAATTTCAGCCTCCTCACCGAGGAAATGGACCGCATCCTCGCGCCCCTCGCGGCGGAGGTCGAAGCAGTCGCCGAAGTCGCCGAAGCGGCCGGCATCAAGCTCGCCATCGTCGGCAAGCCCAACGCCGGCAAGTCCTCGCTCATCAATGCCATCCTCAAGGACGAGCGCACCATCGTTTCCGAAATCGCCGGCACCACCCGCGATGCGGTCGATCTCCCCTACTCCTTCGCCGGGGAAAATTTCACCCTCATCGACACCGCCGGACTCCGCCCCCGCGCCAAGCGGGATTCCTCGGTCGAGGTCTTCTCCGCCATGCGATCTGAAAAGGCCATTCGTCGTGCCGACCTCTGCGTGCTGGTCATCGACCTCGCCTCCGGCATCACCGCCATGGACCGCAAGATCGCCCAGTTCATCATGGAGGAGAAAAAGCCCTGCCTCATCGTGCTGAACAAGTTCGACCTCTATCACCCCGACGCCCCGCGTGGAGCCCGTCTCGAGGAGGCCACCGAGCACGTGAAGCGCGAACTCTTCTTCCTTTCCTACGCCCCCTTCGTCGTCACCTCGGCCAAGAAAGGCCAGGCGGTCGATCATGTGCTCAAGGAATCCCTGAAGATCCGCGACAGCTCCAAGAACATGCCGAGCACCGGCGCGCTGAACCGCATCCTCCACGGAGCCTTCACGACCAATCCTCCGCCGTCGGATCGCAAGACCGCCAAGCGCCTCAAGCTTTACTACGCCACCACCGGCCTGAACGAGAAATACAGCGTCATCCCGGTCCCGACGCTGATCCTCTTCGTCAACGACAAGAAGCTCATGCCCGCCAGCTACGAGCAGTTCCTGAAGAACAAGTATCGCGAAAAGCACCCCGCTCCCGGCATCCCGGTCGTGCTTTCAGTCCGCTCTCGTGATCGAAGGGATTTCATTGAGAAGTAGAACCACGAATTTCACGAATGGACACGAATGTTCTATTCAAGGAAGAGGCCTACGCCGTGATGAGCTGCGCGTTCGAGGTCGTGAAGCACGTGGGACCGGGGCTGAGCGAGAAGATATATGAGAATGCCCTGGCACGTGAGTTTGAGTTGAGAGGCATTCCTTATGCCCAGCAACTTCGCTACCCAGTGGAATACAAAGGCATCATTGCGGGTGAGTACATTCCCGATTTGATCGCTTACGGAAAAATCGTTGTGGAAGCCAAGACGATCGACCGCATCACCCAGAACGAAGTCGGTCAGGTCATGAACTATCTGAAGATCACAGGTCACCGTCTGGCCATCATCATCAATTTCAAGAATCCCAAACTCGAATACCGTCGCGTCGCGATCTGAAATTCGTGTCCATTCGTGTTCATTCGTGGTTGGATTCCTTGATTTCCCATCCTCCGGGATTCGTCGCGGAACCTCACCCGTCGCCTCAGATCTCGAATTGATCAGCCCCAGACACTTCACCCAGAACGGCCCGGGCGGCCTGAACTGATGGATTCGCGTCAGTGGGTTTGAAAAAAGCGTGAATAGAAAAGGACGCGGAGGCGTCGATCTTCTCGAACCTCCTCCGTGACCATGCACGCACTCTATCGCAAGACCCTGATCCTCCTCGCCTCCGTCGTCGCAGCAAAGGGGGTGGATTTTCAAACCCATCGCATCAACCCCGCGATGGAACTGCTGATCACCGATGTGGCGGTTGTCGATTCAGCGCAGGCAAGCTATCCGGGGATCTGGTCTTGGGGGCATGTGATGGAACAGGCACTTGGAAAGGATGAGGCCCCACAAAAGGTTGCAGAGTGGTTGGATTCGTGGAGCCGGGGACAGAACTCCAATCCTCAAGGCCCGGCCGTGAAAGGACCAGCACCGCGCGAAGGAGTCCGCGAACGAATCATGCTGAACTGGCAGAAGCGGGACGGATACTCACCCGGCAGCCGGGAGCCTTGGAAACCCAATCTGGCCAACGCCCCATTCCGGCTTCTTGCCATCGCCAACCGGATGGATCTGGGGCTTCCCATCGCGCCCGGATCAAGCTCCGGCGGCTACTACGGCAGCAACTCCACGGTGGATAGCACGGCGGGCGAGGCTCGACTGGTTTACTGTTTGGTGGATGGAAATGACCGCGTCGCGGAACCCGGGCTCACCCTGATCGCGGAGTATGGTCTGGATGCATCGCAGGAAGGCCGGAGACTCGATTGGGCGATTGCCTGGCACGCGTTGGGCGAGCACAAGGCTTTCGACGGAGCCTATCTCGATGCCCTCGCGACGCTTTCGAGATGCTTCATTGATAAGCGGCCACAGAAGGCCGGAAATCCGCTTCCACCCGCTCCTGAAAAACCTCCCACCGTATTGGACCACCTGAATCAGGATGTGGTTGGAAACTCCATGCAGCTGCTGCGGCTCAGAATCAATGATGGAGTCACCGGCCAGGTGCGGGAGTTTCGCGAGTTCGCGGTTCGTGATGGCAACCTGTCCCCAGCAGTCCTACCTGGAGCCCCCGCAGCGGAATTCTTTGATGAGAAAACGCCTGCCAATCGTGAATTGACTCAATGGCTGGAGAAGGAAGCCGCCATCCAGCGCAACAAACAGGAAATCGCGCTTCGCGACCATGTCATCAAGGAGCGTCTCCCTATCCAGATCACCCTGCCGACCACCCTCAAGGTCTCAAGAAAAGAAATGGCAGTGGGCACCTTCGCCCTTCCTGTGCTTCAACCAAAGGACCACTGGAATGGCTGGGCCATGAGGGATCCGGAACTTCGACGGATGATTTCACTCAATTCGTGCTGTGGATGTCACTGCGGCGACACCAACAGCGACTTCTTCCATGTGTCTCCGCGTGAGAAGGGAGAAGCTTCTGCATTGTCAAAGTTCCTGCGAACCGACGGGAGCGCATGGCGGATCAAGGACCCCAAAAGCAACATCCGTTTGGACTCCCACGAATTGGAAGATCGGGCCGACTTCCTATCCTCCATCCTGAAGTCCGACCTGAACCTGGCAGCCAAGATGGAATTTCGAAAGAGCAGAGGACTTCGGGTTCACTAAACTGTTAGATCAACAATCGAAAATCAAAAATCGTCAATCTTCAATCGGTCCCAGCATAGGCCGTAGATAGGATTGACGATTGATGAGTGACGATTGTTGATTTTTGATTTGGACGGCGCAGTCAGAACATCGGTAACCCTGAACACTGAACACTGAACACTGAACACTGAACACTGGCCCCTGGCCTGGACCCCAAGCGCCCCGCGCCATTCACGCCCCACGCAATCGCGTAGAACGACGTTTTGAGTTTGTGTCTGACCCGTTGCTCCGGCATTTCAGACGACGTGAACACGCAATACCTACTCGCCTCCCTCGCATGGCTTGGCCTTGCGATTTCCGCAATCGCTCAAGTCGATAACCCGGTGCAATCCGCAGCTCGCCCCAACGAGCTGGATATCGCGTCCAAGCTCAAGCAGGAGGAGCTTCGGTCTTTCGAGTCCATGTCCATTGAAGAAAAGGTCAAGGTCGAGGAGGAGAGGCTGCGTACTGCCGAGCCGCGGACCTCTGAGGAAAAGGAGAAGCTGGAGAAGGAAAGAGCACGATTTGAGGAGGCCCGGACTCCCGAGGAGAAGTTGAAGCTGATCGAGGAGAGGCTCCGTTCCGAGGAAGCGAAGAACCCTGAGCAGAGGTTCAAACTCGCCGAGGAAAGCATCCGTTCCGCCGAGGCCCGGATCTACGAGATGAAGGTGAAGCTGGACGAGGATAGAGCGCGTCAGAACGAAGCCAGCACCCCTGAGAAAAAGAAGGAGCTGGAGAAAGAAGGTCTCGAGGGTTCTGAGGCCAAGACCTATGATGAGAAGCTGAAGCTCGATGAGGAGAAGATCATTTCCGCCGAGGCGGAGGTCCAGGAACTGCGGGTTCAACTGGATAAGGAGAGGGCCGCTTATTTCCAGGGTCAGAGTGAGGAAGAGAAGGCTAAGCAGGAGCAAGCAAAGGCTGCTGAAGACGCCAGGACCAATGAGGAGAGATTGAAGGAAGAGGAGACCCGAAAGCTTCAGGCTGAGGCGGGGCAGAAGGCTTCTGCTGGTCAGGGTAGCGACATCAAGACGCCGACGCCCAACGTTGGCCCAGACAAGCCAAACATCCCCGGCGTGGCCGCGGAGGGACCTGGGAAGTGGTCATTTGCCTCCAATGCTCCAGCCGCACCTGCCCCGCCTCTCACCGCCCTGCTTGCCTTCGGAGCTGCACTGGGACTTCGCGGACTGAAAAAGCGCTCGGGCTCGAAGAACGCATCGTGAACCGGATTTCTCCCCACTTTTCTCCTGCTTACGTTCAGGCCGTCCGCTAATCGGCGGACTTGTGACCGATGCCTGTCCGTTCAGGTCTGCACTCGATGCACCTGAACGGCAGGCATCGGATCATTCCCATCACTCACCCTCCATGCAACTTCAGCTACTGCCGGAGCACTTCTTAGAACGAGCGACCCTCGAGGCGGGGCAGGTGGAAGCCGCGTGAGACCTTGCGGACGGTGATCCGGGTGTCGGCGGAGATTGGAACGGTGTCGCGGCCGTCGACGGTGAAGAGGAGTTGACCTTCGTCGGTGTTCTCCGGAGAAAGACCGATTTCCACATCATCGGACAATACAAGTGAGCCACTGGCTGAAGTTCAATGACGACTGCCGGGCCAAGGCGGCAAAGACTGCACGAGCCTGTATTCGATCCGGGTTAAACGTGCCCTTTGGCGCTGTGCTGGTTTTCGCCTGCGCAACACGTCACGGGGTCGAACTGCTGGAGCGGGATCGTCATTTCGCCATGATCCGCAAGGCCGTGGGATCCTGACCCATCCAAGGCCTCTGGCCTACCCCAACTCCTCCTCGATGAACTCCAGCACCAGGTCGACGAGTTCCTCCAGAGCGGCGGGGACTTCCTCTTCGATCGTGGCGAGATACTCCGCCTCGGTTTCGCTGTAATCCTCGCGATCCTCGCTGCGGGTCTGACACCATCGGCTGGCGTTGAGTGGATCGACCATGGAGTCCGCGCCGATGATGTCGAAGGAGTTGATGATCCGCTGGTGATCCAACCCGCTCTGCCAGAAGCCATGCAGGCCGTCCTCGCTTTCAAGGATCGCGACGGTCTCATAGACGTCCATCAAGGCACGCTCCTCGCGGGTGAGGGCGCGCTCGGACGATTCGTGCTCAAGCCGGTCGATGAGGATCTCCACCTTCTCTGGCCATTCAATCGGTTCCTGGGATAACATTTCGCGCGGGTCTAGGACACGGAAGCGGACCTTGCAAAGGGAAACCGCGGGGAAGTGAGAAGTGGGATGTGGAGATTGCCGGGCGTGCAAGTCACCTCCGTGGATTCTTGCCGACGCTTTCGCCCTCGATCCATTCGAGTTCTAGGTATTTCACGCCCATCGGCTGACAGCCGCCGCGGACCCATTTCTTGAAGTAGCCGCTGGCCACCTGGACGGGGAAACGCATGCGGGTCGGGAGAGGATCGCACCACTCGACGTGCTCGGTGCTTTCCATGCAGATCACGGAGAGGTCGCGCGGGATCTTGATGCCGTTGCGAAAACAGAAGCCATAGAGCGACTGCACATGGATGTCCTGATTGAGGATTACGGCCGTGGGTTTCACGGTGGAGAAGAGCTTTTTCCAATACTCCTGCCACGCGGCGGCGACCCGCTCGGGAAAGATCGGGCAGCACTCCCGGACGAAGGGGGAAAGAGGGCGGCAACGCCGTCGGCGGAAAGCTCGAACTCGGAAAGACCCAATTCATCGTCCACCGCATCGGGGCCAGCGTGGTCCTCCCTGCAGACAGGAAATTCGGCGGCATTCTCGGGACCACAACGCTTGCATCCATTGGAGCGTCCCTCGACTTCGGAAGCTATTCGCTTCTTGTCCCGAAGTCGTTGTTGTTCGAGAAATGAGCGTTCCTTTTGCCTGATGAAATTCCACCTCGCCCTTCTGCTCGCCGCCTCCACCACAAGCCCGCTCTTCGCAGAGACCGATCGCTGGGAACTCTCTGACACCGGCGGCATTCGCACCGATCTCGCCAAGCTCACCCAAGGCAAGGAACACGCCGACCACATCGAAATGGCCGGTCGCTCGGTCAACGCGATCATCCGCTGGAAGATCAGCGCCGAAGGCCACATGGACCTCGATCGGTGGGTCCGCTGGCCGATGCTGCGGGAGAAAAAGGACGACACCCACGCTTCAGCAAACACCTCTTTCCGCTCGGCCGACGAGCCCCGCATCCTCGTCGATGGCACCGCTTATCAATACGGCACCGCCAGCGATTTCAACATTCACGGCGCACTCGCGTGGACCGAGAAGTCGGACAAGCTCACCGTCACCCGCACGATCTTTCCTGCAGTCCATCTGCCCTGTCTGTTAGAGCGATGGGAGATCCGCAACACCTCGCAAGCCCCCGTTGAGATCCAGGTCCCGATCTCCCCCAAGGAAGTCATCGAACCGCGAGAAAAGTTCCTCTGGAACGCCCATCGCATCCGCACCGAGTGGATCGGCGGCGGTCGCCATCGATTGATGCCCGGCGCGACCCTGCTCACCGGCATTGCCTTTTCCAGCCGTCAGGAAAACGAGCCCGCGCCCTACCCCGATCTCGCCGCCGAGTGGGCCGCGCGGCAAGCGTTCGTCGCGGGCTTGGAACAATCGCTTGTCCTTCAAACCGGCAACCCGACTGTCGACCGACTCTTCGCCTTTTCCAAACTCCGCGCCGCCGAAAACGTCGTCGCCACCCGTGGCGGGCTGATGCACGCGCCGGGCGGTTTCAACCGCTACCTCGCCGCCATCTGGTGCAACGACCAGAACGAATACGTCAGCCCCTTCTTCCCCTTCCTCGGCGATGCCGCCGGCAACGAGTCCGCCCGCAACGCCTATCAGTGGTTCGCGAAGTTCATGAACCCGGAGTTCCGCCCAATCCCTTCGTCCGTCGTTGCCGAAGGCCGCAGCACCTGGGGCGGCGCAGGCGACCGTGGCGATGCCGCGATGACCGCCTACGGGGCCTCCCGCTGGGCGCTTGCCACCGGCGATGAAACCCTCGCCCGCGAGGTCTGGCCTTTCATCGAGTGGTGCCTCGAGTTCTGCGAACGAAAGAAAACCGTCGATGGAGTAATCGCCTCCGACCGCGACGAACTCGAAGGCCGCTTCTCTGCCGGCAAGACCAACCTCGCCACCTCCACCCTGACCTACGACGCATTGCTTTCCTCCGCATATCTGGCCGAAGCCCTTGGCGAGCCCGCCGGGAAAGCCGCGCTCTACCGCAGGCGCGCCGCCGAACTCAAGACAGGCATCGAGAAAGTCTTCGGCACCACCGTCAATGGCCACGAAACCTACCGCTACCACGAAGGTCTCGAAAAGGTCCGCTCGTGGATCTGCCTGCCGCTCACCATGGACATCTTCGATCGCTCGAAAGGCACCATCGATGCGCTGTTTTCCCCCGACCTCTGGACCAAGGACGGTCTGCTCACCGAGGCCGGCGGCAAGACCTTCTGGGACCGCTCCACCCTCTACGCCCTGCGCGGCGTCTTCCGTGCCGGCGATCCGGATCGCGCTGCCGAATACCTCGACCGCTACGCCCGCCGCCGTCTGTTAGGCGATCACGTGCCGTACTGCGTCGAGGCCTTCCCCGAGGCGAACCAAAGCCACCTCTCCGCCGAATCCGGACTCTATTGTCGCATCTTCACCGAAGGCGTCTGCGGCATCCGCCCCACTGGGTTCAACTCCTTCACCGCCCTTCCGCGCCTCCCGAAAGCCTGGCCTGGCGTCAAGCTCACCCGGATCCACGCCTTCGGACGCACCTGGGACTATCAGGCCACCCGAAAGCCGGATGGCATTCAACTCATCATCTCCGCCGGTGGAAAAACCCTCTATCAGGAAACCAAACCGGAAGGGCAGCCCCATGCGATCACCCTCCCCTGAATCAAAGCGCAGCGGGTGGACTGCGGTGAGCCACTGGAGCCTGACCCGATGACCTAGCCATTCTCCTGCCGCGAAAAAGATAAGCCTTAACAGGAATATGGGAAACCACTAAAGTCACGAAAAGCACGAAAGCAGAAGCCATCACCGCCATCTTCGCACTCACCTGATGAATGAGTCTGAAGCGTTTCGAACCTGCCTGATTGTCGTGTTCTTTCGTGTGTTTCGTGGTTTGTATTTCAGAATCTAAGATATCTCGCGTGGTGACGACGGGGTCTGATCATCCAACCAACCCCGGGCAAACTCCACTCCCGCCCAAGCCTCCTCTCTCATGAACTCCCTGTCCGCCCTGCCATGGGCCCGGTCCCTCCGCCGGGCCGCATTGATGCTGCTTCCCGCAATGGTCCTCTTCCCCTTGCTCGGACGACTCACCGGCGTGGACTACGACGTGATGGCGGACAACACCGCGAACGTCCTGCGCGGCGTGGTGCCGATGGTTGGCGTCAGCCTGCTCTACGGACTCGCCCTGGCCTGGCGCAGCGCTTGGCTGAAGCCGATCTTCGCGAAACAACCGCCGTCCGAGTTTCCGAAGTTCCTCTGGCTGATCCCCGCCTGCTGGACCGGCATGTGCCTCATTCGCCTCGTCTCCAGCCCTTGGCCATCCTTCGATGCCACCTATGTGATAGTTCTCGCCGTCGCCATGACCATGGTCGGCTTCAACGAAGAACTCCTCTTCCGCGGCATCGTCGCCTACGGAGCCCGCGGCCCCGGGCCGTGGTCGGAGGCGCGAACCATGTTGGTTTCCTCACTGGGCTTCGGCCTTTTCCACCTGCCGAACGTGCTGGTCGGACAGGCCCTGGGCCCGACCTTGATGCAGGTATGCTACGCCTTCCTCATGGGCATCGCCCTGTTCATCTCGATGCGGATCAGCCGCAGCATCATGCTCCCCGTTGCCATGCACGCGCTGTGGGACTTCTCCACTTTCACGTCGAAATCCCATCCCCCGGGCGACGTGCTCTCGCTCGTCACCGCCGTGCTCATGATCGTCACCCTCCTGCTGATCCTTTTCGCCACTGTCTGGTCGCTCGGAAAAAAGCGCCACCTCATCTCCATTCCATCATCGCCATGAAAACATCCCTCCTTTCCCTGCTCGTCGTCGCCGGTCTCGCCCACGCCACACCACCGGTCCTTTCGCTCACTCAGGCCGCGCTGTCGAAGATCGATCCGGAGATCAAGCCGGATCACTACAACATCGCGCGGACCGACCTGGATGGCGATGGCAAGGAAGACGTGCTCGCCCTCATGAACGGCCGCAGTGGATACTCCGGCAGTGGCGGTGCCACGATGTTCATCTTCAAGGGCACTTCAGACGGCTTTGATTCACTCGGTTCCATCAAGGTCGTGAATGCCCCGATCTATCTTCGGAGAACCTCGACCAAGGGCCTGCGTGACCTGCTTGTCACCGTCCGTGGAGGAGGGGCCACACCAGGGCTTTCCGCCCTCGCCTTCGATGGCAAGGCCTACCCGGCGTCTCCCGGCGCGGCCGAAGCAAAGCTCAATGACGGAGACAGCGTTCTGTTCACCGAGCCTGCTGCGCCGTTTGAGAAATCGGAGACCCTTCAAGGCATCACATTCAAGGCCAGCAGCCCGAACTCCTTGCCCAATACGCTCACGATCACTCCAAGCGGCCTTGAAGGCGACAACACGCCGATCAACCTCGAAGTCGCAGGCCTGGTCAAAGGAATGGAAGTGGGCGACCTCAACGCGGATGGATCTCCCGAGATTTACATCTATCTGACCGCTGCCAACAAGCACGGCCAAGTGATCGCCTACAGCGCGAACAAGAAGAAGTCACTGAGCCAGATCAGCCTCCCTGAACTGGGAGAACTCGCCAAGGGCTATCGCGGTGGCGACGAGTTCGCGGTGCTCGAAGGCATCCTCGGCCGGCGTTTTCCGATCTATCCGGTCGACGCTTCGAAGACCGAGCCCACCGGCAAACTACGACAGATCCAGTACAAACTTCATGCCGGCGAGGCAGGTTGGTTGCTGAAGGTGGACAAGGTCACTGAATTCTGACGAAAAGCGGGTTGCCTGGGCCCCAGGCAGGATTCATGCCCATGCCGAGGGTCCGCGTGCCGAGGGTCAGTCCCGAAAATCCAGTGTTTGGGTTCCCCTCGCCTGACTGATCTTGAGTTGCCTCTGAGGAGCCGAGATCAAAGTATCAGAAATTGAAGGTCGCCTGAGGACTGTCCTCCGCTTCCTCCACAAGCTCGGCCTCCTCGTTCAGGCCATTGCGAAGACCTGCGATGGCGAATCGGCTGAACCGGCTGAGGGTTGCCTCGACCGTCGGATTTCCGGATGCCCCCTGGGTGATGCGCTGCAACACTTCGTCCTGAGCCATGGCGTGCACCAGGCCCCCGATCACGAAATGCATGCGCCACAGGATTTCATCGGACGCCAGATCCGGAAGCGCCTTCGAAAGGGCCTTCAGGAAACGCGTTACGACCACCTTGAACTGCTCCACCACCACCGGCGGCATCGCAGCGGCCTGCTCGCCGAACATCCGGCCGACCAGCTTGAGGAACAGTCGCTCGGACATCTCGGATTTCCTCACCTGCGTGGCCAGCGGACGAATGAAGGCGTCGAGAATCTCTTCCAAGGGAACCGGCTTTCCCGAAAAGCGACGTTCCAAAGCCTCGATCCGAGCCAGGCGCTCCTCGTTGATGGGCGTGATGTAGCGGGTCATGACTCCCGCCACCAAACCGTCGCGGCTGCCGAAGTGGTAGTTGACCGATGCGATGTTCATCCCCGCGCGCTTGGTGATGTCGCGCACCGAAACGGCCTCAAAACCGCGCTCGGCGAAAAGTTCTTCTGCGGCCTCCACCAGACGAAGCTTGGCACCACTCTCGGGGACAATCGTGCGATCCATGAAGCGCCTTGGTAAGGTGAGGACCGAGCGGGTGTCAAACGAACGATTCAAGGACCTTGTGAAACGATTGATGCAGCTCGATTTCGACTAACAGAACGGGCCGGGGAATGATTAACGAACTCGAATTTTTTGCCTGATCCGAAGGGAGACAAGTCGACCGATGAACAAACTCCAGCGTTGTGAATAAGTGGTGCACAACTGTTCATAACTTCCCGCTCGCTCATCCGGAGGGCTGGAAATCCGTCGCAAAGAGCAGTCTTGATGTTTGTCTCCTGCCGGGGCTTCATGAGCGGCCCATGTCCTTGAAATCGGAACTCGTCGAACGCATCCGCGCGGAACTGCGGGCGCACTTTGATCGATTGACCGGAGCCGCGAAGGATGCGCATGCCGCCGCCACCGATCCGGGCAGCAAGGCGGAGAGCAAGTATGACACCCGGAATCTGGAAGCCTCCTATCTCGCCAAAGGCCAGGCTCGGCAGGTCGAGGAACTCGCCGAGGCCGTGAGGATATTTGAAACGCTGGTGCTGCCGGAGTTCGGGGTCGAGGACCCCATCGATGCCGGGGCCTTGGTCGAGGTGGACCTGAATGGCGAGAGTGCCTTTTTCCTGCTGGCTCCGGTGGGTGGTGGCATGACGCTGGACCATCTCGGCAGCGAACTGACCGTGCTGACTCCGGAAAGCCCGATGTATCAGCGTCTGATCGGTCTGCGGATGGGAGATGCCCTGGAGTCCCCGCTCCTGTTGGTCACCGAGGTGGCCTGACCCGGTTGCTTCTCAAGAGCCTTCGGCTTCCTGATGGCCGCTGACATTCGCACCATCATTCCTTTTCAACATGAGGAAGGTGAAGGAACTGGCAAGCGTCACGCCGCCCAGGAGCAGATAGGCCCGATGGAGCGCAGGCACCAGCGTCACGGCATCGGAGCGGTTGATTCCACCGAGAAACGCAGCCGTCACCAACGACGCGAAGGCGATGCCGAAGCTGATCGAAAGTTGCTGGGCGGTGCTGGCGAGCGTGCTGGCGTCGCTGGCCTCGGCATCGGAGGTGTCCGAGTAGGCCAGTGAATTCATCGCGGTAAACTGAAGCGCAGAGACCGAGCCCTGGGCCAGACTGAAAAGCAGGATCACCCAGACCGGCGTTCCGGGTCCGACCTGTGAGAATGCCGCAATCATCAGACCGATCAGCACGGTGTTGAACAGCAGCACGCGCCGATGACCGAGCTTTTCAAGAATCCGTCCCACCAGCAATTTCATCGAGATGGCGGCGATCGCCTGAGGCATCACGAGCAGCCCGGCCTGCCATGAAGAAAAGCCCATCCCAAGTTGATAGAGCAGCGGCAGCAGGAAAGGCATTCCGCTGATGCCCAGCCGCGTGACGAAGCCGCCGATGACCGAGATGCGGAAGGTGCGATGCTGGAAAAGACCGACCGCGAGCAGCGGAGACATCGCCCGTCGTGCATGCCACGCATAGCCTGCGAGCAGCAACAGCGATGCCGATCCGGACACAACGATCAAGGAGGGATTCGTGCGGTGTTCGCCGAAGATTTCCAGCACCCACGAAAGCAGGGCGATGCCGGATCCAAACAGCAGGAAACCGGGAAGATCCAGCGCTTGGCGGTTCATGCCACGATGGTCGGGCATGTGCCGACCGACCATCCAGAGGCCCAGGACTCCGAACGGCAGGTTGATCAGGAAGATCATCCGCCACGGCAGCCAGTGGACGATCAGCCCACCCACCAGAGGCCCGAGCAGCGGACCTAACAGCGCGGGGATGATCACGAAGTTCATCGCCCTAAGAATCCCGGATTTCGGAAAGGTCCGCAGCAGCGCGATCCGTCCCACCGGCATCATGAAGGCCGCGCCGATGCCTTGAAGGATGCGGGAAATCACCAGCATTGGCACATTCATCGAAAGCCCGCAGGCCAGGGAGCCGAGCGTGAAGGTCAACACCGCCAGGCCGAAGACCCGCTTGGTTCCGAAGCGATCCGCCAACCAGCCGCTCATCGGGATGAAGACCGCGATGGCGATTGTATAACTGGTGAGCACCGATTTCAAACTCAGCGACTCCACCCCGAGCGAGGCCGCCATCGTCGGCACCGCCGTGTTGACGATGGTGCTGTCGAGCTGCTGCATGAACAAGGCCACCGCCACAACCCACGGAAGATAGCGCTGGGTCCTGGCCAGCTCCGGGTCGATGGCAGTGGCTTCGTTCATGACCGGAACTGCCGGTAGAACGTGATCGCCGAGATCGCGAAGCCGATCATCAACACGATCCGCCGCACCCAGACCTGCGGGATCTTCTGCGAGTAGTGGGAGCCGAGGAAATAGCCGGCGATGGCCCCGATCGTCATCACACCCGCTTTCGGCCAATCGACCAACCCACCGGCGATGAACATGATCGCCGCGACCACGTTGATGAGCGAGCCGAGGATGTTCTTCAGCGCGTTCATCCGATGGATGTCGGTCAGTCCAATGAAGCCCAACGTGGCCAGCATGAGGATGCCGATGCCTGCACCGAAGAAGCCGCCATAGATCGAAACGAGGAACTGGAAGAGGATCGCCGGCCAGAGAACGGTCACCGGCTTCGGCTCCGCTGCGGACCTTTTCACCATCCGGGCAACCAGGCCCTGCACCAGGAAAAGCAGCGTCGCGAACAGGATCAGGAAGGGCACCAGCTTCGAGAAGGCCTCGTTGCTGGTCCGCGTGAGCAGCCAGCTCCCGATCAAGCCGCCCGCCAGGCTCACCGGCACGAAGAGCACCAGCCATTCGCGGATGTCGGCGATGTGTTTCCGGAAGCCATAGACCGAACCACCGGTGCCGATGACGAGGGCGACCGTGCTGGTGGCGTTGGCAATGACCGCCGGAGTGCCGACAGCCAGCAAGGTCGGAAAGGTCAGGATCGTCCCGCCACCGGCCACGGCATTGATCGCGCCCGCCGCCATGGCCGCGCCGAGAAGGGAAAGGATGTCGGTTGCCGTCATGCCGCAGCGCGACCTTACGCGACCACCCCTCAGCGGCAACCGCGAAGATGTCCCCAAAAAGGACCTTTGTCTCCAGCGGCGGAACGTCCTAGCCTCCGGCCATTCATGAAAACCGCCCTCGCCATCGTGATCTCGCTCTTCTCTCCAATCGTCCAGCCGGATCACAGCGTCACCTTCAAGCTCAAGGCCCCCGAAGCCACCAAGGTCAGCGTTGATTGCGCCGGTCTCGGCAGGCACGACATGGTCAAGGGCAACGACGGCGTCTGGTCCTACACCAGCCCCGTGATGGAGCCGGACATCTACACCTATTCATTCTCGCTCGACGGCACGAAGATCATCGACCCCTCGAACCCCGAGCAGAAGACCGGCTATTTCGGAAATGAAAGCCTGCTCTTCGTCCCCGGCAACCAGCCCTGGGATCCGCGCGAGGTGCCGCATGGCGCGCTTCATCATCATCCCTATCGCTCCGCCATCGCCAACCATGATCGCGAGCTGATCGTTTACACCCCGCCGGGTTATGATGCGAAGTCCGACAAGCCACTGCCGGTGCTCTATCTGCTCCACGGCTTCAGCGACGGAGTCGATGGCTGGACCCAGGTCGGCCGCGCCCATGTCATCCTCGACAACCTGCTGGCCGAGAAAAAGATCGTGCCGATGGTGGTCGTGATGCCGCTCGGCTATGGCGACATGTCGGTCATCTCGAACGGCTGGGAGGGCCGCAAGAAGGACAACGCCTGGGAAAAGAATCTCGCGGGTTTTGACAAGACGCTGTTAGAGGAGGTCCTGCCGCTCGCCGAAACGAGTTATCATATCCGTAAGGATGCCGCCGGCCGCGCCCTCGCCGGGCTTTCCATGGGTGGAGCCGAGTCCATCCAGGGCGCACTGAAACATCCCGAAACCTTCGGCTGGGTCGGAGCCTTCAGCAGCGGCGGCATGCCGGGCGACTTCGACAAGGCCTATCCCGATGCCGGCGAGGCCCTGAATGAAAGGTTCAAGCTGCTCTGGATCGCCTGCGGCAAACAGGACGGACTCATCGAGCCGAACCGCAAGCTCGTCGCCTGGCTCGATCAGAAGAAGATCAAGCACCAGTGGACCGAAACCGCAGGAGCCCACGCCTGGCCCGTCTGGCGCAGGAATCTAACAAGCTTCACGCAACTGTTGTTCCGCGACTGACCCCCGTGGCTGGAGCATCCTGCTCCAGTCCGTCTCTGGAGCGTCCCGCTCCAAGTCAAAATCCAAAGCAACCGGTCACAAAAGCCAGACCCCAAGTCTCTCCACCGTGGCTGGAGCATCCTGCTCCAGTCCGTCTCTGGAGCTTCCAGCTCCAAGTCTGAATCCAAAGCAACCAATCACAAAAGCCAGGCACCAAGTCGCTTCACCGTGGCTGGAGCATCCTGCTCCAGTCCGTCTCTGGAGCGTCCCGCTCCAAGTCTGAATCCAAAGCAACCGCCACGAATCGCCCCCATCACCTCCCACGCTTCCCCTTCGCTGGCAGCTCATCCATCGCATTTGCCACGGCACTCGGAAGATTCACACCCCCGCTCCCTCCGAGCCGATGATCGATCGCCTCCAGCCTTTGGATCAGATCCCGCACCTCGCCCCGTGCATACGGCCCGCCTGCCGCCTCGCAGAAATGCGTGCGACATCCGAACGGTCGACCCTCATAGATCTGGCAGCGACCATTTCTCCCGAGAAACGGACAGGACCCATCCGCTGGAATCACGACCTCCTTCCTCCCCGCCGCCCTCCAGGCCTGGGCCGCCACCAGCGCCTCGCCTTTTGTTAGAAACGGCGTCCGGCCATTCGCCCGAAAGGCACAGCACTGCGCCACCCCCTTGCAGTTCCTCTCGATCGGCCGTGACGCGAGGTCTGCATAGACAGCCTTCACCGCCTCCAGCTCATCGACGACCCCGTTCATGAGCGTCTTCATGATCCATCGCGGGAAGCGGGTCAATTCCTGTTCCCACCTTCGCACCTGATCACCTCAGGATTGCTGTCAAGTCCTCGCAGTTCGACTTCGCAACGAACGCGGAGCGCTGTTTCAAGGCAAAGCCTTTTGATCTATTTGGTTTATCATAATGTTTATTTGTTGGGTTAACATTTGATTCAATTTCCCGATGGGGCCTCTCTGACTTTGCCTTGTGGCCATCGGGCAACATTCAGCCATGAGCGCACCTCACACCTGTCCCTGGGTGAACAAAGGGAGCTGTCAGTCGAGGAGGATGATGAGTTTTTGGGTTTGAAGCTCGCTGTTGATCAGAGACTCGCCCCATGATCGGAATCAAAGTCCTCCTACAGTGCCGAAATGCGCGTGATGCGGCTGAGGGGTGAACTACTGGGCTTAGTCCAATACCAGACGGGTTCGGCGATGTTTTCCCAGTGGGTGGTGGAAAGTGGTTTTTGGGAGGTAGGGGCTGGGGATGATGGGTGGGTTGTGGCGACAGGAATGTCGCCACTCCGGTGAGGGAAGATCGCCGCTTGCTTCGCGGTCGCGGGGCGGTCATCACAGCGGCGTCATGGTTCGTGTGCCTGCCTGGTTGGAGAAATACTGCTCGTTGCCGCGGGCGGTCTATCTTTTCACTGCCGGGCAGTTCCTGATCAACCTGATCAATTCCGCGCAGTTCCTGCTGCTGAACCTCTACCTGAAGGAACGGGGACTGGAGGATCCGGAGATCGCGGCGCTGGGCTCGCAGCGCTTTGTGGCGACGCTGTTCCTGGCCATTCCGGCGGGGCTGTGGCTGCGTGGAAAGCCCTTGCGACGTCCCTTGTTGTGGGGGGCGATCCTGTTTCCCATCGCGGCGCTGGCGGCGCTCGAAACGGTGCGGCTCGGCTGGATGCATGCGGCCTCGATTTCCTTCCTGCTGATGGGGTTTTCCGGTCTCCTGCTGAACGTGGCCAGCCTGCCAATGACGCTGCGCCTGACGCCGGAAGGCCAGGCAAGCGAGGCGCTGAGCCTGCAATTCGCCACCTGGGCGGCGGCCAGCATTTGCGGCGGGGTGCTTTCAACCGTGCTCCAGGCGATCGGGTCCCTGCGGATCGGCGGGATGCAGGTGGTGTTCGACGAGCATTCGACGCTGCTGCTGCTGACTCTGGCGGCATTTGCGGCTCCCTTGTTCTACTTCAAGCTGCCGGATCCGGTGCCGGAGAAATCCAGCCACGGGCATTGGCTCCACGTGCATCGCGAGGATTGGCCAAGGCTGCTGCTTTCCCTGCTGCCGACGCTGTGCATCGCCACCGGGGCCGGGTTGAGCATCCAGTTCCTGAACCTGTTTTTCAGTCATGTCCACGAGGTGAGTTCGCGCGACTACTCCGCCTTTGGTTCCATCAGCAACGTGCTGGTGCTTTTCGCCGGACTGCTGGTGCCGGAGGTGAAGCGCCGCTTCGGCTGGCGCGGGGCCATTCTCGGGGTGCAAACGATTGCGGTCGTCCTGCTGGCCTTGATGGGACTAACCGAGCTCCAGAAGACGGCGGCCTGGGCCCTTCCTCTGGCGGTCACCTGCTTCATCCTGCGACAACCCCTGATGAGCATGGCGGGGCCGTCCACCAGCGAGCTGACGATGAGTTATGTCGGCGAACGCAACCGCGAACTCGTCAGCGCATGCAGCGGCGCGATCTGGAGTGGTGCCTGGTGGCTGGCCGCAAGGACCTTCCAGATCCTGCGGGCCCACGAACTCCCCTACTGGCAGGTTTTTCTCGCGACGGCCGTGCTTTATCTGTTCGGGACGGTTGCCTATCTCGGGCTGATCCGCGTGGTGGAAAGGCAGCCCATCCAGGCGATCGGCAAGCCTCCCGGCCCGGAGACGGAGATTTCCTGAGTCCCGGACCTGCCTCAAGAACGTGGCCGCAGCGGAACGGCTGACATGGAGATCCGGAAGGTGCTTGCAAGGTGGGTTCCTTCGCCCACAACTTGATGCTCATGGAACGTCGATCTGTGCCTGAAGATCCATCGCGAGACATCGCCAGCCTCTCCGACGAGGCGCTCAGGCAGAATGCGCAGGAAAACCAGCTCGCCGGGAATCACGAGTCCGCGATCGCTTTCTATGAGGAAGCGGCGCGGCGTCATCCAGGTCATCCGGGAATTCTGTTAGGACTCCTTCAATGCTGCCGGAAGCTGCGTCGCATGGATCAGTTCGGGAAACTCGTGGCGGTCATCCGGGATCTGGTCCGACAGGAGCCTGCGCTCATCGACCAGTTTGGCGAGGAGCTCCAGAAGCTGCATGAATATGGCCCGGCGCTGGAAACCTTTTCCCTGCTTGGTCGTTTTCCCCAAGCGGAAGTTCGTGCCGTCGGGTTGGCTCGCGAAACGGCACTCCACCTGCGTCTCGGTCAGGAGCCTCAGGCGCGGGAAGCCATCGCTGCAGCGGAACGTCTCGCTCCACAGTTACCGGAGGTCCTCTCGGCGAAGGCCCTGCTGTGTCGAAAAAGCGATCCTGAAGAAGCGCGACGGATTCTCACTCCACTGTCCCATCCCAACCCGCGAATCCCCCTGCCCTTCACCGTCGCCAGTGCGCACTCGCTCGCCGCAGTTTGTGATTCGCTCAACCTTCCGGATGAAGCCATGCAAGCGCTTGCCCGTGGCAAGGCGCTCGAGCAACAGCAAGCGCTGGTCAAACGATTCCGCGCCCAACGCCAGAGCTGGTGGCAATGGCATCTCGACGCCCTGGATTTCAATCGGACTCAAGCGGGCTCATGGGCGGAGGCTCATGATGATGGCGCGCATCCACGACATGCCTTTCTGCTGGGGCATCCTCGCAGCGGGACGACCCTTCTGGAGCAGATGCTCGATGCGCACCCGGCCATCCAGAGCATCGAGGAAAGCGACATCTACTCCACGGCGATTGATACCGCACTGCTCCAGCTCCACGGTCTAACAGGAGGCACGATGCCCTTTGAGGACTGGGTCAGGGCTCTCCCCGAAGCGGACCTGGATTCGTTTCGACGAAGTTATTTCCATCAACTCGCCGTGGAGGCAGGCAGGCCTTTGGACGGACTCATCGCCCTCGACAAGAACCCCGGACTGACGATGAGCGTGCCCAGATTCGCACGCACCCTGCCGGCCGCCCGATTGATCGTCATGCTCCGGGATCCGCGCGATGTCTGCCTCAGCGCCTATTTCCAATCGACCAATCGCACTCCCTGGAGCGTCAATTGGCTGACCCTGGAGGAAACCGTGGAGCAGTATGCCGTCGCGATGAACCTCTGGCTGAAAACACGCGAGATCATCGTCCAGCCATGGATCGAGGTCCGCTACGAGGACGTGGTTCGAAATGCCACCGAGGAGGGCACCAGGGTCACAAGCTTTCTGGGACTGGATTGGCACGCCGCGCAGAACGATCCGGCCGGGCATGCGCGGGGAAAACTCATCAAGTCCCCCACCCATGCCGACGTCCTCCAACCGATCCATCCCCAGGCGGTCGGACGCTGGCGTCGGTATGAGCAACATCTTGCCCCATTCCAGGACAAGCTCGCCCCGTTCTGTGAGGCCTTTGGCTATGACGTCTGAGACTAGATCCGCTTCACAGCCTTTCCGGGGACTCCAGTGATTCTTCATGACCTCTTCGCAAAGGGAAGTGTGAGTCCACCTCGCCGATGCGTCCCGTTGCCTTGATTTTAATCGGCAGGGATCGATTCCGTCGGGAGTCTTGGATCGCAGCAGCCTCTCCGATGCTCGTATTGCCCGCCCTTTCCGACATGACCTTCCCTCTCCGGATTCCCATCCTTCTTGCGATTTCCTTCGTTGGAGGCACCGTCGCGCGGGCACAGCCGCAGGCTCCGCCGAATGTCGTGGTGATCCTCTGCGATGATGTCGGTTGGGGCGATCTGGGGTGTTACGGGGCCACGAAAACCAAGACGCCGAATCTTGATCGACTGGCCGCTGAGGGCATGCGTTTCACCGATGCCCATGCATCCGCCGCCGTCTGCACGCCGACCCGCTTCTCGCTGCTCACCGGTGGGTATTCGTGGAGAAGGGACGCGGTTGGCCTGAACAAGGGCGTCGCAAACGGAGACTCTCCGCTGCTGATTCCAGTGGGCACCACCACCCTGCCGGGCATCATGAAAAAGGCCGGCTATCGCACCGGGGCGGTCGGAAAATGGCACCTCGGATTCGGCACCTCCACGCCGGACTACAATCAGGACCTTTCCCCCGGTCCGCTGGAAATCGGCTTCGACGAGTTCTTCGGATTTCCCGCCACCAATGACCGGATGCCGACGGTCTATGTCCGGGGTCACCGCGTGGTCGGACTCGATCCGACCGATCCGATCCGTTGCACCTACGATGCGAAGCGCGCTGCTGCGGAAGGCCTGGGAAAATGGGCCGCCGGGCGAGGTCGGATCGGCTTCATGTCCGGAGGCAAGGCTGCGTTCTGGAAGGACGAGGACATTGCCGACACCTTCACCCGCGAGGCCGTGGGCTTCATCGAACGCAACAAGGAGAAGCCCTTCTTCCTCTACTTCGCGCCTCATGACGTGCATCCACCGACGATTCCACATCCGCGATTTCTCGGCAGCACGGGACTTGGAAATCGGGCCGACATGCTGAGCGAACTCGATTGGTCGGTCGGCGAAGTCATGAAGGCCCTCGAACGTCTCGACCTCGCCAAGAACACCCTGGTCATCTTTTCCAGCGACAACGGGGCCACTCCAACCAACGAGAATGACCACCTCCCGAACGGCCCATGGAGGGGCAAGAAATCACAACTCTGGGAAGGCGGACATCGGGAGCCCTTCATCGCCCGCTGGCCGGGACACATCGCAGCGGGAAAGACCTCGGACGACCTGGTCTGCCTCGTCGATCTAAGCGCCACCGCCGCCGCCGTGACCGGGCAGAAGCTTGCCGAAGGAGACGCTCCGGACAGCTTCAATCTCCTGCCGATTCTGAGTGGAGATCCGAAGGCCCTGAAGCGTGACTCCCTCATCATGATGAGCGGCAAGGGCGACCTCGCGATCCGTCAGGGCCAGTGGAAATACTTCCCGGACCTCGCCCTCGCCAACGGCTGGGATGCAGGACCGAAGAAGCCGAACCAACCCGCCAATCCGGGCCTCTTCGATCTCGCCACCGACCCGGGCGAAAAGCGGAACGTGTTCAAGGATCGCCCTGAAATCGCGAAACGACTCGCCTCCTTGCTGGCCCAGCAGCAGACTGCAAGATCCACCCGCCCGGCTACGCCCTGAGCCTCAGCTCCGAACCACTTGTTAGACATGAAATCCATCACTTCCATCTCCATCCTTGCAACCACCTGTTCTTATCTAACAGCAGGCCTCGCCTCCGCCGAAGTCCGCCTGCCCTCGATGTTCTCGGACCACATGGTCCTGCAGCGCGACACCCTCGTTCCCGTCTGGGGCTGGGCCTCTGCGGGCGAAGCGGTCACGGTCAGCATCGATGGCCAGACGAAGTCCACCAAGGCCGATGCCGCAGGCAAGTGGAGCGTGAAGCTCGACAAGCTCACCAGCTCGACACCCACCACGATGACCGTCAAAGGCAGCAACACGCTCACCATTTCCGATGTCCTCGTCGGCGAGGTGTGGCTGGGATCCGGACAGTCGAACATGCAGATGACGGTCGGGGCCTCCAACAACGCCGCCGCTGAAATCGCCAAGGCGGATTTCCCCCAGATCCGGCTTTTCACGGTGGAACGCAAGGCCTCGCCCACCCCGATGGAGACCTGTGGCGGGAAATGGGTGCTGTGCAGTCCGCAGACGGTCGGGCCGTTCTCCGCGACCGCCTACTTCTTCGGACGCGACCTTCATCAGTCGCTGAAAGTGCCGGTCGGGCTCTTCAACTCCTCCTGGGGTGGCACGCCGATCGAGGCCTGGACCAGCATGGAAGTCCAGCAGTCGAAGCCGGAGTTCGCGCCCTTGCTCGAACGATGGAAGAAGAAGGTCGAAGTTCCCTACGATGAAGCCGCGGCCATGGCCCGATACCAGAAGCAATTGGAGGTCTGGAAAGTCGCCGCCGCAAAGCGGAAGGCCGAAGGCAAGCCCGTCGGTCAGGCCCCCAAGCAGCCTGTGGCGCCAAGACTCGAGTCAGGCCACCCGGCCAATCTCTTCAACGGCATGATCGCGCCCCTGATCCCCTACGCGATGCGCGGGGCGATCTGGTATCAGGGCGAAAACAATGCCGGCGGCCCGAATCCCGCCCTCTACAACGCGCAACTGCCCGTCCTCATCAAGGACTGGCGTCAGCGCTGGGGACAGGGCGACTTCCCCTTCGCCTGGGTGCAGCTCCCGAACTTCAAGGCGCGCAGTGCCGATCCAGGGGCCGCCAGCAGTTGGGCCATCGTGCGTGAGTCCATGCTCCGCACCCTCGCCATGCCGAATACCGGCATGGCCATCGTCATCGACTCCGGTGAGGAGAAAAACATCCATCCCAAGAACAAACAGGTTGTCGGCACGCGACTCGCCCTCTGGGCAAAGGCAAAGGTCTATGAGCAGAAGATCCCTTTCTCCGGCCCGCTGCCTGGAGCCCACACGGTCAAGGGCAACGAGATCACGGTTTCATTCACCCACGCCGACAAGGGCCTCGTCGCAAAAGGCGGCGACTTGAAAGGCTTCGCCGTGGCGGGGTCGGACAAGAAATGGGTGTGGGCCAAGGCACGGATCGAGGGTGACAAGGTCATCGTCTCCAGCCCCGAGGTGTCCGCACCCGTCGCGGTCCGCTATGCCTTCGGCGACAATCCCGACTGCAACCTCACCAACGGCGCAGGCCTCCCCGCCTCCCCGTTCCGGACCGATACCTGGTAAACATCCAGAGACCGATGGAGACGACGACGCCAAGCAACGAAGACAAGGACGGAGAGGACGGACGGTTTCTCCGCCTGTTCGTTCATCATGAGCAATCGCTGCGGGCCTATGCGAGGGCGATCGTGCCGACCTGGGACGCGGTCGATGAGGTGATCCAGGAGGCAAGCCTGGTGATGTGGAGGAAACTCGGACAGCTCGATGCCGATGAGAATTTCCTGCCGTGGGCGAAGGTCGTGGTGCGATTCGAGGCACTGCGGGCGCGGCGGAACTATGCCCGTGATCGGCTGGTGTTCAGCGAGGAATTGCTCGCCTTGCTGGCGGACGAGGCGGCTGAAGTTGAGGAGGAGCATCTGGTCCTGGAGCGGTCCGCCCTCAAGATCTGCTTCCGGAAGCTTTCTCCCGCTCATCAGGAGCTGCTCCTCGCACCCTATGCCGGGAGCGGAAAGGTCAAGGAACTCGCAGGTTACTCCACCCGCAGCGTGAACAGCTACTACAAGCTCCTCGGCAGGCTGCGCGCCAAGCTCCAGTCCTGCATCGAGTCCGAACTGTATGCGGTGAGGAAACTCTCCCTCCGCGCTCCCGATCCCCATTCCCGACCGCAATGAACTCCGATCGCCAAGGTCCTGATCGCACCGCCCCTGTGGAGCCAGAGTGCCTGCACCGCTTTCTGCTCGGCCAGTTGGAGCCAGACGAGTTCGGGCAGCTCCAAGAGGAATTGCTCGCATCGCCCGAAAACCGAGCCCGCTACCTTCGCGCGGTTCGGCTCGATGCAGCCCTCAACGACGAGGCCTCGCCCATCCGCGAGACCCATGCCCCCATGAAAGGTGGGATGGACAGGACCCGTGCGGCGATCGCAGCCGCCGTCGTGCTTTTGTCCGTCCTGGGCATCTGGGCCGCCAATCGTCAGAAGACCCCGGACTCTGCTACGGCTTCCATCGTACTTGAGGAAATCGCCACGATTGCCGACAGCCGTGAGTGCCGGTGGAAGGCGAAGTCCCCGCTGCCGGTGGAAAAGCGTCTCACGGCCGGCATGCTCGAGCTGGAGTCCGGCGTGGCGCTGATCGAATTCGACGGCGGTGCCAAGCTCGCCCTGCAGGGGCCCGCGAGGCTGGAACTGATCAGCTCCAAGCTGGCACGCCTTCATCAGGGGAATGCCACCGTCCGCTGCGAGGATGGAGTTTACAGCTTCAGCCTGCAAACCCCGACCTCCACCGTGATCGACCTCGGCACCGAGTTTGGCGTGGCGGTGGAATCCAGCGGAGTCTCGGAAGTGCACGTGCTCGACGGCGAAGTGGAAGTGGCCGGCACCGCGGACAAGGAGCAACAGAACACCAGCTTTCTCAGTGTGGGAGAAACCATGATCCTGGAGAAAAACGGTGAAAACCAGAGGGTTGACGCCTCCACCCGGAAGTGGATTCGCGATTATTCCACCCAGGCCGATCGGGAGGCGAGAGTCGCCGCCCCCCGGATTCTGGCGCGCGACCCCTTCCCTACCGATCTGCAGGTCGAGAAACCGTTCTCTTGTGGCAACGGCTGGTCGGGAGCCTGGAGACTGTCCTCGAACGGAGGCAAGAAGGGGGAGTTTCACTTCTCCACGCTGGAGCCACTCAGGAAGCTCGACCGCCACGACGGACTTTCCCTGATGCTCGGATGGGGCGAGGCTCGCCGGCCACTGGCTCAACCGATCCTTCCCACCCATCCGCAGACCGTTTACCTCGGCCTCTCGCTCCACCGCATGGATTCCATCCAACGCGACAAGAACGGCAAGTTGAGCGAGGCCGCCATTTTCTTCCGAAGCTCCAAAGACCCCAGCACCATGCTGGGTGTCGCGTTGAGCGGACTCAATCGCTGGGTCGTGCGCGAGCCGGGAGGCTGGGAACGTTCCGATCAACCCACCGTTGGAAGTGGCCCCTTCTACATGGTGGCGAAGTTCGAGTTCAATCCACGCCTCGGCAACAAGGTTTCGATCGCCGGATTCGACCTCAACCAACCGATCCCCTCGGACGAGCCGGATGTGTGGGACCTGGTCAGCCAACGCCAGCTCGCGAGAATCTCGGTGCCGCTCGATGTGGTGGCGCTTCAGGCAAGACAGACCCCGTTCAAGTTCGGAGAGGTCACCCTGGGAAACTCGTGGAAGTCCGTGGTGGTGCCGTCGTCGGTCAGTCACTGATTGCCGCAACCGGAATCAAGGCGGCCGGGTCACCTTCAGATGTACGAGCTTTCTCGAATCCGGGGATCATGGGATGATCAGCACGACTGGATCAAAGCCGGCTGTAAGGTTGGAGCCGACCGCCATGCCTGGGGAGGACAGTTGCACAGTCGTGAGGCCGCAGAAGGAGGTTCCGAAGCGGAAGGAGGGACAGGACACAAAAGCGTCCGGTCTGACTTAGCGTGGCGGAGTGGGTGGTGGCGATGGCGGTGTTTCCGGAGGCCGCTGAAGACGGGCGTTCCACTTAGGATGGCTCAGGCTTGATTCAAGATGAGCGCGACTGCGTCAAGCATCGTGACACCGATGAAGACGGTGCCTCCTGTTGAAACAAGAGCGCCCGCGCCGGACTTCTTGAGCCCCCCGGTTCCGACGACAGCGGACCTTGATGCGGTCTTCCCGGTTTCTTTCCATCCCAACGCAGGAATCAATGGCGTTCATTGCATGAATCTGGGCAGGCGGCATTGATCGTCACCGCCTGGACGCAGCAGAGTCACGACGCGAGGGAAAACTGGCAGATGAACATCGAGGACAGGCGAGGCATTCGAATCAGGCACGATGGTTGGCCGTGATTCATGTTGGGAAGAGCTTCAGGGAATGGAAACCGAGAGTCGTACGAACGAACGGTTGGCCGGAGGAGGGACCAAGATGAACCGGGCGGTGACCATCTCGGATCCATTTCCCTGATCGACGACGGTCTGCGTGAAATCGATTCCCACGGTGGCGGCTGACCACGAACCGGAGAGTTGGGACTGGGTTTGAAGGGTGTATGCCACTCCAGGGGTGCCTCCGACTGGACGCAGGTAGGACACGGTCAGTTTCCCATTGACCATGGCGGCCACGGGAAGTCGCGTCGGTGCGGATGGGCTGGTCTGGGAGGTCCCGAGTCCATATTCGATGAGGTTGGCGATTCCATCACCGTCCTCATCCGCCATCGGATCGCCGAACACACCGGACACGCCCACATCCACAGTCTTGTCATCTGTTAGATATCCATCGCTGACCCGGACGGAGAATTGATAATCACCCGGGCTTTGTACGGCGGATGGGGTCCAGGTGAAAGCGCCGGACGCTGGATCGATGGCGGCTCCAGTGGGCGCTCCGATAAGGCTGTAGGTCAGGGAATCGCCCGGTCGGTCAGGATCCGTGGCGCTGGCGGTGAAAGTCAGCTGAACTCCCTCGTTGGCAAGCTTGGGCGCGAAGGCGGCGAGGACTGGAGCATCGTTGACGGGAGTCACCGTGATGGAAACCGTGGCGGGCGCAGAATGGGAAATCCCGTCACTGGCGGTGAAGGTGAAGCTGTCTGCGCCGTTGAAATCAGCCGCAGGCGTGTAGTTGAGATTGGGAGGAGTCCCTGACAAGGTTCCGGAGCTTGGCTGCGTCGCGATGCTGTAGACAAGAGGATCGGAGTCCGAGTCGGTCGCGACGAGCGTGATGGACTTGCCTGCATCCTCGGCGGTCGAAACGCCTTGAGGCGTGGCCACGGGCGGGTGGTTCAAGCCAGTCTGAATGCCGAGCATGCCGGCCGCATAACGCTGGCCGAACAGACGCTGCGAATAGGCATCGAAATGGATGAGCTGGTCGGGTCGGGCCCTGAGACCGTTGTTGTCCGCGCAATAGGTGTAAGGCCGTTGGTTCGGCAGGTCCATCAGGGCTCCTTCCGTGATGGCACGATAGGGCAGGCCGGTGAACGCGCCCGGTGACCCATCCTCATAGGTCCAGGTGGCGGGGACAAACTTGCCGCAGACGAACGGAAGGGTTGGGTTGTTGAAGGAGCTGCGGAGGTTGCTGACGAGTGCCTGAAGAAGTCCCGCGTAGGCGTCGGCGTCGGTCTGGGTGCCGCTGTTGCTCTCGCCCTGATGCCAGAGCACGCCTTTCAGGACGCCGTACTCCGAGGCGGCGTTCACACGCTGCACCGCTTCGTCGTAAAGGCGGTAGTTCTGGTTGGTGACCGGGTTCACCTGCTGGTCGTCAATCGCGCCAGGAGCCCACCATTCAATGCGGGTGGAACCGAGCCCATGATTGATGAGGCCAATGACAACTTCCGGATCGCTGTTCGCGGCCAGCATCGTCTTCGCGAACTCAAGCCCCATGCCGACGCTGCCGCCGGTGCTGGTGAGACCGGTGAGTGGATGACCGCCCTTGACCCAGACCGACTCCATCCCGTTTCGACTGCCGAACTTGACGACCCGAGGAACAGCCGCATCCAGAGTGGCGCTGTAAGGTGAACCAATCCCCTGCATGTTGGATTGGCCGATCAGGAGATAGAGGTGGACCTTGTTTTTCGGCGGCAGGCTGACGATGGAGATGGATTGGCTGACGGTGCCGTTGAGGGTCAGCGTGTAGGTCTGCTCGCCGAGAGGCGGCGAAATCGCGATGCTGCCGGAGCCTCCCGAAGTGAGGGGAAGCACATCCCCAATGCCGGGTTCGATCGTGAGAGAGGTGACCGCACCACCTATCGACCAGCTCAGGGTCGGTGTGGCCGGACCTTGCACGAAGGGAGCCGAACTCTGGAACCCGGAGATATAGGGCGAGTTCGCGGTGTCGACGAGGAAGCCGTTCGAATCGAGTGCCACCGGCGAGCCTCCAGGGATGGAGATCAGGGCCAGCTGGGCGGGAGTGAGGCCGGAACTGGTGGTCCCGAAACGGAGGGAATTGCCTGAAACAAAGGTGCCGGTGATGGTCAGCGTGCCGCCAGACCAGTCGATGGCGCTGGTGTTGGAGAATTCCAGAGCTGCATCGGCATCCAGGTTGATGACCGCGTTGCCGGCGACATCCAGGGTGCCGGTGGTGTCGGAGAACGTGGCCGCGTTCAGGGTGCCGTTGCGAATGGTGAGGGGCGAAGCCGGAAGCACGTTGTTGGCCCCCAGAGCCAAGGTGCCGGCGTTGATCATGGTTGGCCCGAGATAGGAATTGGCTCCACTGAGAGTCAGGGTGCCGTTGCCGATCTTGGTGAGTCCTGAGTCGGACGCATTGCCTGTTAGAGCCCCCAGCGTCACGCTGGCTCCGGTCCCGCCCCCGCCTGTTAGAGTGACGGTGGGCGCGACTGTGTAGGTTCCTGGAGAGGTGATGACGATGCCCGTGAGCGAACCACCACTGACGATGGCATAACCGGAGGCCGGAGTGCCGTTGGTGGAGAGAGTGCCACCGGTGAAGGTGACGGTCGGAGCACCAAGGTAACCGCTGCCACCAGAGATCGTCATTGCGGCCTGCGTGACACCATTTCCGGCCGCGCCACGCAGAGGATTGGAATAGGAGACGGAGAAGCCATTGGTGTCCACGGTAAGACCGCCAACGAAGTCCGAGCTGGTGCCGGGGTTGTCGATCGGCCCGAAGATCATGGAGATCGTGGTGACACCGTTGGAGGTGACCACCGGGTTGGTGAGGTTGGCGGCGGCCTTCAATGTGCCACCAGCGTAGTTCGCGTAGAGGCTGTTGCCGCCGCCGCTGTTGTTGGCCGTCACCGAGCCCATCGTCAGCGTGCCTCCCGCCAGGTTGATGAAGCCGGTCATCCCGGTGAAAGCGGCGGTATTGCCGTTGCCGGCGCGGAACAGGCCGGTGCCGAGATCGACGTTGCCTCCTGCCACGTTGAGGATGCCGGTGGAATTCTGGTTGGTGAAGAGATACAGCGCGGAGGAACCATTGCTGCGGATGACGCTGCCTCCCGGGCCGACAGTCAGTGAGCCGATGCCCGCGTTGAAGGCGATGGTGTTGTTGGCACTGGCTGTTAGATTGAGAACGCCGGTTCCACCGACGTAGGCCGAGGCGGCCCCGTTGGTCTGGACGGAG
Organism: Verrucomicrobiaceae bacterium; assembly: GCA_027485995.1. GTDB lineage: Bacteria > Verrucomicrobiota > Verrucomicrobiia > Verrucomicrobiales > Akkermansiaceae > Luteolibacter. The sequence goes on along the minus strand of JAIXPW010000192.1, from coordinate 23,927 downwards.
AAATTTCCTGGGCCTGTCGTGAACGATCCGCCGGTCAGGTTGAAGCAACCGAAACCGGTGGCATTTCCCGACATGAACTGGGTGAAGGCGCCGGTCTGGGAGGTGGTGACTGCGCCAGAGGTTTGATTGTAGGCCACACTGCTGCCCGCAACGGCTGCTCCGGTCAGGTTGAGAATCGTCAGGTTGCCACTGACGTTGACCACGGTGCTGGCGGCGGTGGTGCCGAGAGCGAGCGCTCCTGTACTGCCGGCGAGAGTCCCCGTCAGATTGAGAGTGCCACCGGTCACCGAGGTGTTGCCGCCATAGGAATTCGTGCCTGAGAGCGTGATGGTGGAGCTTCCGCTCTTGGAAAGGCCACCCAGGCCGGTGATCGAGCCGCTGTAGGTTTGATCGCTGCCGCCGCTATGGCTGAAGGTCGCACCGGATGCGATGGTGATGTTGCCGGAATGAATGCCGCCGCTGCCGAGGTTGCCACTGACCGCGAGGGTGCCGCCATTCACGAAGGTCGTGCCGGTGAAGGTGTTGATGCCGGAGAGCGTCAGCGTTCCGGAGCCTGCCTTGACCAGGTTGACGGGGTTGGAACCATTGTCGCCGACGACCGCACTTACGGTCAGACCACCGCTGTTGAATTGATGGACGATCAGGTCGTAGGAACCGCTGCCATTGCCTGCTGTTAGACCGATGGTCCCTGTGTTGCCGGAGAGGGTGGTGGCATTGGTGCCGGTGACCAGAAGTCCCCCGCTGGAGAGCGTGAGAAGATTGGATCCCAGGGAAAGGGTTTGGGCGGCTGCCGGATTCTCGATCTTCAACGAGTGGGTGACGCGGTTTCCTGATAGGGATTGAGTGCCGGTATTCCTTGAGTTGAGGGAGTCCGAGCCAGCCGATATGTTGAGGGCCGAGTAGCTGCCGGTAGCCAGGCCTGATAGCGTGTAGGGCGAGGTCCCGGATACCGTGGTCGCCCAGTCATAGCCGGTGCTGGCCGTTCCGTTGAAATGGACCACCCGTCCGCTGTAAAGCCCCTGGGCGTTCTTGTTGGTGAGGGTGGTGATGACCGGGAGGTTGGCGGCCGTGCCGCCGGCTCCCACCAGCAAACTGCCCCCGGCCACGCTGGAGGTCAGTGAACCGAGCGCGAGGTTCAGGGCGGTGCCTCCGTTCTTGTTACCGAGGATCTGGCCGCCACCCGCGTTGACGGTGGTGCCGGCGAACGACTGGTTGGTGGTGCCGGAGCTTTTCCCGGTGATGGAAAGGGTGCCACCTCCCAGGCTCAGCGCATTTCCACTGTTGATGAGATTGGTGGGGGTGGTGAGATTGGCAAAGTTCAGGACCAGAGTTCCGCCGTTGAGGCCCAGTCCACCGGTTAAGGAACTCACATTCGAACCGTTCAGGGTCACCAATCCGCTGCCACTGCTGCCAACAGTTAGGGCGACCTTGCCGCCGAGCCCACCATCGCTGATCGAGTTGTTCAGCGTCAGATTTCCAGTGTTGAATGTTCCCGCTTGAAGAGTCTGGATGCCTGAAGTGGCCGCACCTGTGATCGAACCGATGGTCAGCAGTCCGGTGTTGGTGTTCGAGAGCTGGAGATTGGGGCTCGAGGGATTCAGGGTCAGCGCCGAACTGACGGTGTTCGCGCCAGTCGATTGCTGAACAATGCCGGAGAGGGCTCCCGTGCCCCCAATGATGATGGATCCGCCGGTGATGTTGGTGGTGGGCCCCACATTCGCCACGAAGGTGATGCTGCTGGCACTCTGCGTCCCGGCAACCGTGAGGCTTCCGGTATTCGTCGTGGCCGGCCTGATGAAGAGGTCGTCCCCGGAGGTCGTGGTCGTCACCATGCTCCCCCCTGCCCCTCCAGTTGCATCCGTATTCCAGAACGCATTTGCCCCATCCCAAGTGCCCACGACGGTGCTGTAGCCAGCGGCGGTGCCATTGACATCCCAGTAGCGGGAGGCAGCGGATGCGGGCTGACAGGCACTCAACGTGGCAATGAGGCCAAGCAAGCAGAAGCTGGAAGGCTTCGACCTCATGAGCTGATTGAAATGGTGACAGATGGCTGGGACATTGCGTGAATCAGACAGGGTTGCAGCTTCGTGGATCGGTCTGAACCTTAGTCATCAAACCGATCCTCGTGTGGATGTGGATCCAACCTTTGCAAAGAATCACTCGCTGACCTTGGCGCGGAGGAAGTCCTTCGAAACCGTCGGCACCGTTCCGGAGACGCGGAACGTGCGGTAGGTCCAGCCCGTCGACAGCGTGGGCAGTCCAGTCTGGATGGTCGTGGCGTCGCCTCCGGTCACCTCGGTGATCGTGTCGCTGAAGGTGGCCAGATCATTGGCTCCTTCCACGCGATAGGTGATGCCGTCGAGAAGCGCGGAGACCTTGGCGGGTGATCCCGAGAAGGTAGCTCCGGTGCGGACCGGCAGCGTCAGGGTGAGAACCTGATCCGAACCCACAGTGGCCACCTTGCCGATCACCTTGCCATCGTTGGCGGCCGAGAGTGGGTTGCCGTCGAAGGCGAATTCATAGAGGTTGTTCTTCCCATCGCCATCCGGATCGGCGGACTTCACGCTGCTGTGGGCGGCGTCGCTGTTGTCGAGTCCCTTGGCCACGGCCCAAAGGTCATAGGGAGTGGCGGAGTCGGTGACAACGAGTTCGAGGTCGTTGCCGTTGATCTGGAGGGTGGCATTGAAGGCTCCGATCGTGCCGCTGAGATCCGCGCTATCGAGGGTGCCATTGACCAGGTTTCCACTGTAGATCAGCGGGTAGGTTCCGGCTTGAAGGCCACCAAGATTGTTGAAGTTGAAGCTGCTGAATCCGAGCACTCCACTTCCAATCGACAAGGTGCCCGAAGCCTGGATCCTGTCACTCGTGCCGGCGAGGGTGGAAAGGTCGTAGGTCATCTTTCCGGTTCCGGCCGCCATGGCGGACACATCAAGATCACCACCGATGATCAGCGTGCCCACGGAAGCTCCGGGCGAAAGATTGCCTGCTGTGCCGACCGTGACATTTCCATAGGCCGTGCCATTGCCAGCAAAGGTGCCGCCGTTGACCGACACGTTGCTGGAAACATCGAGCGTGCCGGGGCTCTTGATCAGCAAGGTGCCGGAGTTGACGCTTGTCGGGCCGGTGTAGGAGTTCGCGGCGGTCAGGGTGAGGGTGCCACTACCGGTCTTGGTCAGGCCTCCATCAGTGCTGTTGGCGGTCAGGGTTCCGAGGGAAACATTGGCTCCAGTCCCTCCCCCGCCTGTCAGGGTGACGGTGGGCGCGACCGTGTAGGTGCCCGGCGAGGTGATGACGATTTCAGTGACAGCGCCGCCACTGACGACCGCATACCCGGAGGCAGGAGTGCCGTTCGAGGCAAGCGTTCCACCCGTGAAAGTGACCGTCGGAGAGCCCGTGTAGCCACTGCCGCCGGTGATCGTCATGGCGGATTGCGTGACACCGTCTCCAGTCGCGCCGCGAAGTGGGTTGCCGTAGGTCACATCGAATCCGTTGGTGTCCAGCGTGAGTCCACCTGCGAAGTCAGAGCTTGTGCCGGGGTTGTCGATCGACCCGAAAACGGTGGAGAACGTGGTGATCCCACTGCCGGTGGTCAGAGGATTGGTCAGACTGGCGGAAGCCTTGAGGGTGCCTCCGGCGAAGTTGGCATAGAGGTTGTTGTTGCTGTTGCCGTTATTGCTGGCCACGGCGCCCATCGTCAGCGTCCCGCCTGCCAGGTTGATGAATCCGTTCATGCCGGTGAAGGTCGACGCACTTCCGTTGCCGATCCGGAAGAGCCGCGTGCCGAGGTCGATGTTTCCTCCAGCCACATTGAGGATGCCTGTCGAGTTCTGGTTGGTGATGAGATAGAGCGCACCGCCACCAGTGCTGCTGCGGTTCACCGTACCGCCCGGGCCAACCGTTAGAGAGCCGATGCCGGCATTGAAGGCGATGGTGTTGTTGCTGCTGGCAGTTAGATTGAGCACGCCGGTTCCTCCCACATACGCCGCTGCGTTGCCGCTGGTCTGCACGGAGAAGTTTCCGGCTCCCGTGGTGAAGGAGCCACCGGTCAGGTTGAAGCATCCATAAGCGCCCGAGGTACCTGCCACGAATTGGGTGAACGCTGCGGTTTGCGAAGTGGTCACCGTTCCCGCCGTCTGATTGTAGACGACGTTGCTGCCCGCGACTGCGGCCCCCGTGAGGTTGAAGAGCGTCACGTTGCCACCGACATTGACCACGGTGCTTGCTGCGGTGGTGCCAAGGGCGAGCAGCGAGCTGGTGGTGTTGCCGGTGAGCGTGCCGCTGAGATTGAGCGTGCCGCCGGTGACCGTGGTGTTGCCGGTGTAGGTGTTGGTCCCCGAGAGCGTGACGGCACCACCTCCCGATTTGGAGAAGGTGCCAGAACCCTGGAGGTTAGCCGAAATGACGGCGGTGCCTGAAGGATTGCTGGCCGCAAATGAAGTTCCATCGAGAACCCCGTTCAGAATCGTGTCTCCCGAGGCGGAAGCGGCGGTGATCGAAACCGCGCCCACCACCTGGGTGGTCGCTCCGAGATTCAGTTGTCCACCACCCAGCACCATGGCTGACGAGGAAGCCAAGGTCCCGCTGCCCCCGATCGCGAAGGCTCCGCCGTTCACGGTCGTCGCCCCAGTGTAGGTGTTGGCACCGGTCAATGTCACGGTGCCGGCTCCGGTCTTGGTGAATCCGGCGGAGGCATTGACGAGAAGATTCGCGGAAATGATGGCGTTGCCCGTGGTGTTGCCCGCCGCATAGGAACTGGCGGTGAGGCTGCCGTTGCTGATCGTGTCGCCACTCGCAGCCGGTGCGGAGATCGAAAGCGATCCGACCGTCTGGCTGGTGCCTCCGAGGTTCAATCCCCCGCCCCCGAGGGTCAGGGCCGAGCCACTGCCCAGCGTGCCGCTCCCGCTCATGACGGTGGAGCCTGCATTCAGGGTGGTGGCGCCGTTGTAGGTATTGACGGAGCTGATGGTGAGGCTGCCGGTGCCGTTCTTGGTCAGGCTGCCTGCGGAAATGCCGAAGCCGCCGCTGCTACTAAGGACGTAGTCTTTGGTGCTGTTGTCGAAGGTGACCGAGAAGGTGTCGACGTTGGCGGCATCGATATCGACACTGATCGGGCCCGCTCCGGTGGCATTGTCGTTGAACAGCGCGATGTCGGTGGTGACGAAGGTCGTGTTGCTGTTGTTGGAGAGCAGCTTCCAGTTGTTGGTCGAGGAGGTGTTCCATTTGCCATCGCCATTGCCGGACCAGTAGGGCGCATCTCCCGCAATCGCCAGCGTGATCGCGGTTCCCGAGTTTCCAAAGGTCGCCGACTGACGACCTGAAAGGCCGGAGACCGTGCCGAGGACAAACTGCCCGAATCCAGCACCGCCGATGCTGCCACCGTAGCTGATCAGGTCATACGTGGTCCCATTGGTCCACGTGGCGGCCGATGGATTGATCGTCACGGTTCCCGCCGCATTGCTCGAAAGGGAGGTCGTGACGATGGGGGCCGAGGCGCTGGAGCTGAAGGTGTTCACCACCGCTGCACCGTCGAAGGCGAGAGCACCGATCGTCAGGGAAGCTCCGGCAAGTCCGTCATTGTTCGAGAGGATGCCACCGGTGCCGCTACCGACGTTGACGGTGCTGAGGGAACCATTTCCGGTAAGGGTTCCCTGGGTGAGCGTCACGGTCGGAGTGATCGCCGTGCTGCTGGTTTGCAGGAGCTTCGCGGCGCTGCCGTTGACGGTGATGCCGCTGGAGTTGTTGATTGAACCAGTAGCACTGAGGGCGAGCGTGCCGTCGGAGACCAGGGTCGCACCAGTGAAGGTGTTCGTGCCCGCCAGGGTGGACGATCCGGAGCTGCCCTGGGTGAAGGTCGTTCCAGTTCCGCCAATCGAGCTTGTGGCACTTTGCGAAAGGATGCCTGTGCCGCTGGTGGAGACGCCCGAACCCGAAATCGACCCTGTTGAAGCCAGGCTCAACGTGCCTGCGTTGACACTGGTGGCACCGTTGTAGGTGTTCGTCCCGGAGAGTGTTAGAGTGCCGGCGTCCGTCTTCGTCAGACCACCGGAATGAGAGAGATTGGAACTGATCGAGGCGCTGCCCGCGCCACCAACCGTGAACAGCCCGCTACCGGTGACAGTCCCGGTTGAAACGCTCAAGGTCTGGCTGGAACTGGTCACATCGAGGCGCCCGCCGCCTGCGCCACCGATGATGAATCCGCGGGTGAAGGTGGCGGAGTTTCCGGTGTAGGAAAGGGTTCCCTGCGCGCCTGTCGATCCCAGGGTGACGGCACTGGTGGCGTTGCCAAGATGGCTGCTGCCGCCGCTGACCACGATGGTTCCGGCGCTGAGGGTTCCTGCGCTGATGGTGGTCGGACCGGCATAGGTGTTGGCTCCGGTGAGCGTCAGGGTGCCGCTGCCGATCTTGGTGAGACCGGTATCAGCGGCATTGGCACTGAGACTGCCGATGGAAACACTCGCTCCAGTGCCGCCGCCACCTGTTAGAGTGACGGTCGGAGCAACGGTGTAGGAGCCGGGTGAGGTGATGACGATGTCGGTCACCGCGCCGCCGCTGACGATCGCGTAGCCGGAAGCCGGGGAGCCGTTCGTGGCCAGGGTGCCGCCGGTGAAGCGAACGAGCGGGGCACCAATGTAGCCGCTGCCACCGGTGATCGTCATGGCGGACTGGGTCACGCCATTTCCTGAAGCAGCCCGGAGTGGATTGGCGTAGCTCACTGCGAAACCATTGGTGCCGATCGTGAGTCCGCCGGTGAAATCCTGGCTGGTGCCGGTGTTGTTGATCGCTCCAAAGAGGGTGGAGATGGCGGTGATGCCGTTGCCAGTGGTGACCGGGTTGGTGAGATTGGCCGTGGCCTTGAAGGTGCCACCCGCGTAGTTGGCGTAGAGGTTGCCGGTGCTGGTGGCGATGTTTGCAATGACCGTGCCCAGGGTGAGGGTCCCCCCAGCGAGGTTGATGTTGCCGTTCAGACCCGTAACCCCTGAGCCGTTGCCCATCCGGACAAAGCTCGATCCGAGATCAAGGCTTCCACCTGCGATGTTGGTGACGCTGAAGGAGTTTGTGGCCACATTGAAATAGAAGGCACCGGCGGCACCGGCGCGGGTCATCGTGCCTCCCGGCCCCACGGTCAGCGAGCCAGACCCTCCGAACACGACTCCTCCGTTGGTGGTGGCGCTGCTTAGATCAAACAATCCGGTTCCACCCACATAGGCCACGCCAACGCCGGTGCCGGAAGCAAGGAGGCTGGTGCCCGCATTCACCTTCAAGGTGCCACCGGTCAGGTTGAGATGGTTGTAGCCCACGGTGGTCAGGAACATTGTCGAGGCGGTGGGGGTCACGTTGACCGTGCCTGCCGTCTGATTGTAAACGGCGTTGCTGCTCGCGACGGCGGCACCAGTGATGTTGAAAAGCGTCATGTTGCCGCTGACGTTGGCCACCGTGTTCGTCGCGGCGGAACCAAGTGAAAGCGTGGAACTGGTGGTGTTGCCGCTGAGGCTTCCTGTGAGATTGAGCGTGCCACCGGTGACCACCGTGTTGCCGGTGTAGCTGTTGGTTCCGGACAGGGTCAGAGCACCGGTGCCGGCTTTGGTCAAACTGGTGGTCGGTCCGCTGAGATTGGAACCGATGGTATCCGCAGCATTGTTGACCGTGATGGTCGAGGTTGCTGCCAGCGTGATCCCGCCTCCCGAAAGCACGACCGGGCTGGTCTGGCCGGCACCAAACGTGATGCTGCCGGCACTGACGGTGCCGACACTCACGCCCGAGGCGGTGGCACCAAGTGACAAGGTGGCCGTGCCGAAGTTGAGGGTGTCCGCCGTGGTGGTCGCCGTGGTGGCGGCATGTGGGGAAGCCCCGGTGGCGGTTGCGCTCCAGAAGGCGCTGGTTCCCCAGGTTCCTGCCGTGTCACCAAAGCCCGCAGACGTTCCATCCGTATCCCAGTAAAGGGTGGCGGCCGAAGCGGAGGGGGCGGCGAAGTGACTGATCAAGGAAACCGAAAAGGCGGCGACCCTGGCAGAGTGACGATGAAATGGATTCGACTGGCGGGTTTTCATGCTTTGATGGGTTTTGGTGGGTGGTTCTGATTCTGAATCTGAAATCCGGAAGCACGCCTGAGCCCGGAACCACGGCCTCGACGCGAATGAGCAGGTTTGCTCCGTGAAAAATGACTCCGATGTGAATGATGCCGACGATGACCGAGCCTCCAATCACATTCGAGCGGCAGGTCGTCCCGACCTGCAACCTTGGGCAGCATTCGTTTCAACGGCTGAAGGTCGGGCCTGCCTGGAAGACACGCCTGCCGTCGGGCCAGGAGAGAGTGTGGAGGGTTTGAGGGTTCATTGTCTTGCTTCGACTCGTGGTTCACAAACTGAATGCGGGGGCCGCCATGGAAAGGGCGGCCTCAAGACGAGGACACCTTCAGATCGCATGGCTGAAACCGGGCCGAGACAAGCGGGCAAACTTCGGATCGATGTGCCAGCGTAGCCCTCCCCCTCCTCGCGGCAACTCAGTTCACGCTTGCCTTCTACCCCCTCCAGGAGGGCAGAAATAGCTCATGCCTCTGCTGAAGATTCTTTCCGCTGTCGAACAGGTCGCCGTTTATCTGAGACATGAGCTGATCAGGGGGCACTGGAGCGGATTTCTGCCCGGCGTGGACCGGCTTTCCGAGGAACTGGGGGTCAGCCGAAAGACCGTGGAGGCGGCACTGAGGATTCTCGAAAACGAAGGCCTGCTGACCAGTCAGGGACCTCGCAGGAAACGCAGCATCGAAGTGCGCGACGACCAACAAAAGCGGGGCCTGAGGGTCGCGATCCTGCTCAGTGAGAAGGCGGACCGCCAACTGGAGTATGTGATCGGCCTGCACTACGAACTGGTGGATTCGGGACACACGGTCCACTTCGCGCCAGTCAGCCTGGTGGACCTTGGGAACGACGTCCGGAAGCTGTCGAGGCTTGTTGAAAGGACGGCCGTCGACGCGTGGTTGGTGCTGGCAGGATCAAGGGAGGTCCTTGAATGGTTCAGCAAGCAACCCATTCCAACCTTTGCGGTCTTCGGGCGACGTCGCGGACTGGCGATCGCCGGGGTCGGCCCGAACAAACCTCCGGTCTGCGCGGAGGCGACCCGCACGCTCATCGGCCTGGGACACAAGCGCATTGCACTGCTCACTCGAAAAGTCCGTCGTCTGCCCCAACCTGGCGAATTCGAGCGCGCCTTTCTTGGTGAACTGGAGTCCCATGGCATTCCTCCGGGGCCTTACCATCTTCCCGACTGGGAGGAGACGATTGATGGATTTCACGCACGCCTTGAAGCCCTGTTCCGGGTGACTCCCCCTACGGCCCTCATTGTTGATGAAGCCACACTGTTCGCAGCGACCCAGCAGTTCCTTGCCAGACGCGGCCTGCGTGTGCCTGATGACGTTTCCCTGATCTGCACCGATGCTGATTCCTCCTTCGCGTGGTGCAAGCCATCGATCTCCCACATCCGCTGGGACAGCCGACCGGTGGTCCGGCGTATCGTGCGCTGGGCCGCGAACATCAGCATGGGGAAGCACGATATCCGGCAAACCCTGACCGGGGCGGAATTCATCCACGGCGGAACGATTGGTCCCGTGGCCAGGCATTGATCTGACTGGGTTCAACCGGGATCCATCATGGAGTCCACACGACCCCGGACCTCGAAAGAGAGGACAGCACGGAAAGCCGCAACAAACTCGGGGTCACAGGGAAAATCGAAGAACCGCAGGGAGATGATTCACTTTTTCAGCAGATCAGCCATCGCCCAACCGAGTGCGTTGCCGACCTCCATGTAGGTGCCGGCATTCTTGAAATAGTGGTAGTCCTGCTTGGGATTCGGAGAGTCCTCCGGCGTGGGCCAGAGATCGCGGATGTCCACGCACTTCACGCTGCCCGCGAACTCCGGATGCTTCTTGGAATCCCCCACCGCGAGCTGCGCTTCGGCGATCTGGAGACCGAAGCTGGCGCGGCCTGGATTTCCGCAGCCCGTGGCGAGGACGAAGGGTGCCTTTGGCGCATCGTAGTCCTTGCGGAGCGACTTGATCAGGTTCACCAGGTTCAACTCATAGCGGCCGGCATGGGCGGCGTTCTGGTCCTTGTGGCCCTGCCACCAGACAAATCCAGCGATCTCATATTTCGTCGCACCGGGGTAGTACTTGCCGATGTCATTCAGGATGGCTTTGGCGTTGGTGAGATCGTCATCATACTGCTTTCCGGCATACCAGGGGACCTCCTTCTTTGGCTGGCCTTCGATCCACGAGTCGGGCGTGTCCTTGTAGCCGGCGTAGGTCTTGCCATCGACCACGAACCGCTCGCTGCCCGGAGGAAGCAGGTCCCAGCCGAGGCTGCGGTTGCCGATGCAGCTCTTGAGAAGAAGGACCGGTTCGTCGAGCTTCTGGCCCATGATGTGGCCGAACTGGATCTCGGGCCCCAGGGTCTTTCCTTTGACCGTCAGGAACTCGTCGTGAACGACCTGCATGCCGCCCCTTCCCTGCATCACCTGGACATAGCGGACATCATTCCTCGTCGTCCACGCACCGGCATCGTCAGTCAAATGGGGATACTTCTTGTCCGTCTTCGTCAGGCATTCGAGAGTTCCTTTTTTCTCCACCGGAGAAACATCCCCCATCCCGAACATGTTCGACTGCCCCATCATGATGAAGACCTTGACGGGCTTTGTCATGTCGGCGGGCTTGGAGTCGGGACGCGGAAGCTGGTGCTTCGGATCGGTGTCGAACTTCTGTTCTGCGGACAAACTCGTGAGTCCGACCGCCGTGGCGGCGAGCATGAACACGGCTTTCGATAGGGTTCGGGTCTTCATGGATCGTTTGATTGGGTTTGTGGGAGAGTTGGCAACAGGATGCGGAGGGTGAGCTGTTTCACCGGCCCTTTGATCTCATGGGATGTCATCCTGCTGTGCTTGCAATTCGATGGATGACGGGGTGACGGAGAGAGGGAAAAGCCCGCTCGGTGGATACCGCCGGACGCTCAGAATCATTTCAGCTTGATTCCGTCATTCGAACGCCGTTTTACGCCACCCATTCCGACCACCCAGAGCTCTCAAAATGGTTGCCATGTTCAGTCCTGTTTCTTTCCCCCACCCTGGCGCTTCGGTTGATTCACCAGCGTCTGCTTCGACAGCGAGGAAAAGTCATCCGTCTGCTTCTGCCACAGGGCTTCGAGCTCCTTCACCTTGTCCGGCATCTTGCCCGCAAGGTCGTGCTGCTCGGCCCGATCGCTCTTGAGGTCGTAAAGTTCCCAGGCCTTGCCCTTGTCGGCGACCAGCTTCCAGTCCCCCGCACGCAGCGCGCGATTCCCCTCATGCAGCCACCACAGGCTGCTCCTCGAAATCGTGACGTCCTTCTCAAAGGCGGGCAGAAGGTTCTTTCCGGGCGCGGGAGGAATTGGCTCACCCTCCCATTGCGCGGGCTTCTCAAGACCAGCGGCCGCCAGCACGGTGGGCACGATGTCGATCACATGCGAAGGCGTCTGCCGCATCTCGTTTTTCGCCTGAATGCCGGCCGGCCAGTGAACAATCAACGGAGATGCACACCCTCCCTCATACTCCCAGCTCTTGTGGCGGCGGAAAGGCGTATTGCAGGCACTGGAAAAACCCGGTCCGAGACAAAGATAGGTCTTCGCACTTCCCGGAGCCGCCTTCGGATCGTGGCCTCCGTTGCGCACCATCATCTCGGCGCTCGCCCCGTTGTCGGAGGCGAAGAAGATGAGCGTGTTCTCATAGGCTCCCATGGCCTTCAATTGTTCGACCACCCGACCAATCTCTCGATCCATGCGATCGACCATCGCGGCGTGGATCGCCATCTTCGTCGCCTGAAAGCTGTGCTGCTCCTCATTCAACTCCGTCCATGGCAGCGGACGATTGATTTCACCGGGTCCGAACTTCTCCAATACCCCGGAAAAAGCATAGGGAGGCCCCACCTCACGCTCCAGTGGCGACAGCGTGGTATGCACCAGCCCCATGTCGGTCTGGCGCTTGAAGCGCGCCTCACGCATCGCATCCCAGCCCCCCAGATACTTGTCCTGATACTTCGCGATGTCCTGTGGCAGGGCATGCAGCGGAAAGTGCGGAGCCAGGAACGCGATGTATTGGAAAAACGGAGTGCCGGCATGATTGGCCGCGTGATCCTTCAGGCACTCGACGGCGTGGTCGGCGATGGCAATGGTCGAGTAGTATCCGCTCTCATCCGCAGGCACCTTCACCGGCACGTCATCGAGCTGGCTGCCCGCAGCGGTGAAAAAGTTGCCCGGGTTCATCTGGTTGAGCGAGCGGTCGAAGCCTCCTGCCAGCACCTTGCCATCGATGTGCCACTTGCCGCTGTGATAGCTCCGGTATCCGGCTGGCTTGAGCAGCTCCGGCAACAGGCGGGCCCACTTTTGTCGCACGCCCTGCACCCCACCGGGGATCCCGGGCAAGGCATCGCGATGGATCTGCTGCGCATAGTAGCCGGTGAGCAGCGATCCGCGGGTGGGCCAGCATCTGGCGGTGTTGTAAAATTGAGTGAAGCGCAGGCCGTCCTTCGCGAGCGAGTCCAGGTTCGGTGTGGAAATTTCCCCGCCATAGCAGCCGACGTCCGACCAGCCCAGGTCATCGGCCAGAATGAACACGACATTCGGTCGGGCGGCCGCAGACAAAGGAGCGACGCAGGCGAGCATCGCGGCAAGAATCGCAAGGAAGGATCTCATGGGTTTGATCAAGACGTTTCATCCAGCCAGCAAGTGGCCGATCCTACAATTGAATTCAAACGCCTTTCCCCGCCATCCCTGCTCCATTTTGCGACGAGTCATTTCTGAATGCGGATCCCTCCTTGTATCCATCGCGTCATTCCAACAGCCTTTCTCCACCGATGGATGTCTCCCACATTCCCGTCGTCCCCGTCACTTCGGCATGAAGCGAAACAAGAACAGGAAAGCCCGGCGCGTCGCCATCTCCCTCGACCTGAAGTGGGGATACAAGCGGCACCTGGAAGTCTATGCGGGATGTCAGAAATACGCTGATGAGGTCGGATGGGATTGCTCGATCAGTCCGGCCGCGGAACGGATGCTGACGCATTGCAACGGCAAGGCTCCCTACGATGGAGTGATCGCGAGGGCTGGCAGCAGCCTGGCTCAAGCCGCACGTGCAGCGGGGGTGCCGATCGTCAATGTGTGGATCAACTCCCCGGAGAAGGATCTTCCCAGCGTGTTCGTCGACTTCGAAGCCTCCGGCGTGATGGCGGCGGAGCATCTTCTTGCGCGCGGTTTCAGAAGCTTCGGCTATCTGGGGTTTCTTCGTGACCTTGACTCGAGCCAGCAGCTTCGCGGGTTCCGAAAAGTGATCCGGGAATCCAGTTTTTCATGCAGCTCCCACCGCGTCGCCCGAAACTGCGCCGACGGTCAGGCCGAGATGTGGGAGGACTTCGTGAAGGGACTTGAGGAGTGGATCGACGGCTGGGAGTTGCCCATCGGCATCTTTGTCGCACAGGATTTGTTCTGCCGTCTGCTGATCGATGTCTGCCGCGCAAAAGGCCTGCACGTTTCGCAGGACGTGGCGATTGTCGGGACCCACAATGAATCCGAAATCTGCAAGGCCCCTGCTCCCAGCCTGACGAGCATCGATCTGGGATTCGGCCAGGTCGGCTATCGGGCCGCAGCGATGCTCGACCGCCTGATGTCCGGGGGAAAGGCTCCTGCCCGCCCCGAACTCGTGCAACCGGCGGCACTCATCCCTCGCCAGTCCACCGATGTCTATGCCTCGATGGATCCGTTGGTCGCCCGTGCGATGCGCTTCATTGCGGAAAACGGCCATCGCCGGATCCAGGTAAGCCATGTCGCCGCCGCCGTGGCCACCACCCGCAGGACCCTCGAAAGACGCTTCAATGAATCGACAGGCATGACGATCGCAGGAGAGATCACCCGCCTGCGCCTGCAACGCGCCAAGCGCCGGATGGTGGAAACCGATGCCTCGATGAAGGATGTGGCCATCGACGCCGGATTCCGCTCCGCCGATCATTTCGGCAAGGTCTTCACCCGGATCGAAGGCATGACTCCCTCCCGCTACCGTGAGGAGCATCAGCAGGCTTTCCCGGAGCAGGCATGAAAGCTGGCGGGTCGGGATTGGTTTGCAATTCTGACGAAGCCTGCGCGCAGTCGACGTAAGACAGATCGCCTCCAAGAAATCTCCATCCAACCCGACGACCCATGCTTCCCAGCATCTTCAACGACGTGATCGGTCCCGTGATGCGCGGCCCGTCGAGTTCCCATTGTGCCGCCGCGCTCAGGATCGGCCGACTGGCGCGCGACCTCATGAGTTCGGATTTCCAGGAGGTGCTGGTGGAGTTCGATCGCAATGGTTCACTGCCCACCACCCACGACACCCAAGGCTCCGACATGGGACTCTGCGGCGGACTGATGGGCTGGGACGCCACCGATCCCCTGCTGCCGGAGTCCCTCGGCATCCTTCGCGACTCTGGAGTGCGGATTTCGATGGTCACCGTCGATGCCGGCGATCCCCATCCCAACACCTATCGGCTCACGCTCAGGAGCGACACCGAGGTCCATACGCTCCGGGCAATCTCGACCGGCGGAGGGATGATCGAGGTGATCGACGTCGATGGCTTTTCCCTTTCGATCGGCGGTGACTACTTTGAAACGCTGCTGTGGGTCGAAGGTGCCGGTGAAGAAATCGTCGCGGCCCTTTCAAGCAGGTTCGAGGCGGGTGCGATCCTCATTCTCCAATCTTCAGGCCGGACGCTGATCGAAATCAAAGGCCAGTCATTCGTTGGCGACGACCTGTTAGAGGGCTTGCCTGGCATCCTGCGGGTCAAACGTCTAGCGCCCGTCCTGCCAGTGCTGTCATCCAGGAACTCGTCCGTTCCCTTCTGCTCCTGCTCGGAAATGCTCACTCACGATGGCGGTCGCGGCACACCCCTGTGGCAGCTCGCGGTTGCCTATGAATCGGCGCGAGGCGGGATTCCAGCGGAAGAGGTCATCGAGAAAATGGTCGGGATCGTGAGGATCCTGCGAGCCTCGATCGCAGAGGGAATCGCGGGAACGACCTACGACGATCGCGTGCTCGGCCATCAGTGCGGTGCATTCAACGACTTGATGAAAGCCGGGAGGCTTCTCGACGGCGGTGCGCTCAACCGGATCGTCCTTTACGTCAGTGCGCTGATGGAAGTGAAGAGTTCGATGGGCGTGATCGTCGCCGCGCCCACCGCCGGAGCCTGCGCAGCCTTGCCCGGCGCGGTGATCGCCATGGCCGAATGCCTGAATCTGGATGAAACGGAAATGGCCAAGGCCATGCTCGCCAGCGGTCTCATCGGAGTGTTCATCGCCACGCGTTGGACCTTTGCGGCGGAGGTCGGAGGCTGCCAGGCCGAGGGAGGTTCCGCCGCCTGCATGGCCGCGGCCGCGCTGGTGACGCTGGGCGGAGGATCGCTGTCCCAATGCGTGGCCGCTTCCTCGATGGCGATGCAGAACATGATTGGCCTGATCTGCGATCCGGTGGCGAACCGCGTCGAGGTGCCCTGCCTTGGAAAGAACGTGATGGCGGCCAGCAACGCGCTGTCGTGTGCCAACATGGCCCTCGCCGGCTACGATCCGGTCATTCCGCTGGATGAGGTCATCGACGTCGCGGCGAAGGTCTCGACCCAGATGCCACGCGAGCTGCGCTGCACCAATCTCGGTGGCCTTTCCATTTCCCCCACCGCGATCGCCCTCGAGGAAAAGCTCGCCTCCAAGCGCGCCGCCTCCTGCGGCAGTGGCTGCCACTGCGGCGGTTGAGGAGACGGTTGCAAGATTCCCGGCAGGGCTGTGTGAGAAGCAGGGAATCAATTGAAAACTCAGGAAATGAACCACAATCGGAGCGCAGCGGACATGGAAGAACTCGCACATTCAATCCATCGTCAAAGGAACAGGTTTAAAGCGGATGAAAGAAAAGATTCACCTCCAAGGAGCGACCTGTTCTTGAGATCTGTTTCAAATTCTTGATCCGTGTCCATCCTGTTGATCCGTGGTTCAAACGCCTCTTCGGAACACTTCAGACAGCCCCTAACAACCCACCACCATGAAAGCCACTGGTCTCCTGATCCTCCTCTCCGCCTCCCTCGCCACCGCTGCTCCGGGCGATCCACAACGTGTGTGGACCTCCGCCAAGACGGCCATCGCCGAGGATCCGGATTTTTCCATCCAGGGTGAATACGGAACCGACAAACCCGGAGCCGCCGTGGGCGTGCAGGTCGTGGCATTGGGGAAAGGCAATTTCGACGCCTGGGTTCTGGAGGGAGGACTTCCCGGTTGTGGCTGGACCCGCGAGAAGAGCCGCCTTCAAATCAAGGGAACCCGTGGCGACAAGGGCGTCACGTTTGCCTCCGACAAGGACAAGACCACCGGAACCATCGATGCCTCCGGATTTCATCTCACACTGGCGGACGGCAGCACCCACACCCTGCCCCGCATCGAGCGCAGCAGCCCCACACTGGGAGCCAAACCACCTGCCGGTGCGGTGGTGCTCTTCGACGGCAGCAACACCGATCAATGGGAGAACGGCAAGATCGAGAACGGACTGCTGGCGGCGACCAATTGCACCAGCGTCCCGAAGTTCCGCGACTTCACCGCACATGTCGAGTTCATCACCCCCTACAAGCCCGATGCCCGGGGCCAGGCGCGCGGCAACAGCGGGATCTACTATGGAGGCCGTTGGGAAACCCAGGTCCTCGATTCATTCGGACTCAAGGGCGAGCAGAACGAGACCGGCGGCATCTACTCGATCGCCACGCCCAAGCTCAACCTGTGCCTGCCTCCGCTGGTGTGGCAGACCTATGACGTGGAGTTCACGGCGGCGAAGTTCGATTCAGAAGGAAAGCAAACTGCCTGGCCACGAATCACGGTGAAGCTCAATGGTGTCGTGGTTCAGGACAACCAGGAGCTGTTCAGAACCAACACCACCTCGTCTCCCCTCAGCGGGCCACTCAAGAACGAGGATGGTCCGATCTTCCTTCAAAACCACGGAAATCCGGTCTTTTACCGGAACATCTGGGTGCTGCCGAAGTGAGCGTCGTCAGTTCGACTTTCCGGCGGGATCCATCCGTTTGCGCAGCGCCTCATCCGGTCCACCTCCGAACTGCTTCCAGTAGAGCTCCTTCATCGGATTGATCTTCGGCCCCACCGCATCCTCATTGACCAGCAGGGGCTTCACTTCCGACCACCAGCTCTCGTAGGCCTTGCGGAGATCCGCGACGACCTCCGGGTGCTCCGCGATGACATTGCGGGTCTCGCCGGGATCACCTGTTAGATCGTAGAGTTCCTTGTCCGCCACCAGGGTGAACCTTGAGTTCTGGATCGCGCAGTTGGTGTATTTCCACTCCTCCGCCCTGCCCTTCGGCCAGCGACCGACGTGATGGACCAGCGTCCGATCCGGCCACACCGCCTTTGGGTTCTTCAGGATGGAAACGAGGCTGCGGCCCTCCACTTGGTTCTTCACCTCGACGGACAAGCTCGCCCCGGTGATTTCCGCAAGCGTCGGGAAAAGATCGAGATGCGCACTCAAGCCCTTGCTCTCGGCTCCGGCTGGAACCCCTCCCGCAGGCCAACGGACGATGCAGGGCACACGAGTTCCTCCCTGATAAGGGGTTCCCTTTCCGGCCCGCATCCCGGCATTGAAGATCCTGGTTCCGACGGTGCCTCCATTGTCGGAGGCAAGGTAGATCACCAGGGTGTTGTCCTCGATGCCCCAGTCCTTGAGCTTGGCCAGCAGCTTGCCGAAGTTAGTGTCGATGTTCTCGATCATGCCAAGAAACTTCGCGGCCTCCTGATTCACTCCGGGCATGCCTAGATAATGCTCATAACAACTCTTGGGCACCACCAGCGGCGCATGGGCGGCATTGAGCGGGATGTAGGCGAAGAAGGGCTGCTTCGACGCACGTTTCTCGTTCATCCAGTCGATCGCCTGCGTGAAGAAAAGATCGGTGCAATAGCCCTGGGTCTTCTCGAACTTGCCATTGCGCCACAGCGCTGGATCGATGTTCGTGTTGCCGGGCGCGTCACCGCAGGATCCGGGAAAGGTTTGTCCGATGCCTCCACCGCCGTGGATGTAGACCTCATCAAAGCCCCGTTTCTCGGGTCGATACGCTTCCTCATCGCCGAGATGCCATTTGCCGAAAATGCCGGTGGTGTAGCCCACCGTCTTGAGCATCTGCGGCAGGGTGAAGGTCTTCAGGCTCATCCGCTCGCGTTCGAGGATGGTGTGGGTCACCCCATTCTTGAACTCATGTCGTCCGCTCATCAGCGCGGACCGGCAGGGCGAGCAGGTCGGGCTGGTGTGAAACTGGCTGAGAAGCAGGCCCTGTTTCCTGAATGCATCCACCGCAGGAGTCTTGATCACGGGATTGCCAAGACAGGCGTAGTCGCCATATCCGACGTCATCCGGCATCACCAGAATGATGTTGGGCTTCGCGGAATCCGCTGAAGCCACACCGGTCATGACGAGGCCGAGCAGGCAATGGAGGAGAAGTTTCACAATGGAGTCCTTGGGTGTCATCAAAGATCAGTCCAATCGCGGAGCAGAGTGTCCCTGCTCGCGGATCTTCTTGAGCAGGACCTGGAGCTCGGTGACCTTTTCGGGAAACTTCGACGCGAGGTTGTTGCGCTGGGCGATGTCTTCCTTGAGGTTGTAGAGTTCAACCGGTTGGCCATCGTCCGGCCCCTGGTCGTGCTTCTCATTCCATTTCGGCGGGGCCACCTGGCCATATCCTGATCGCGCATCCACCAGCAGCCAGTCGCCACTACGGACGGCGTAGTCCTTGGCCTTCGTGTTGTGAACCATCATGCTGCGCGGCGAGGACTTCGCCTCGCCCTTGAGCCACGGCAGGAAATCGAATGAATCCTCCGCGGCATCCTTCGGCAGGGAGAAGCCCACCAGGCTTGCGAAAGTGGCCATCAGGTCGACCTGCGAAATGAGGGCATCGCTGACCACTCCAGGCTTCACCACTCCGGGCCACTTGACGACGAAGGGAACATGATGTCCGCCCTCATAGATGTCGCGCTTCAGCCCCCTGAAGGGTGCGGCCGACCAGTGGTCGAACTTCTCATCCCGAGCATAGGCATAGACTTCCGGTCCGTTGTCGGCGCTGAAGACCACGACCGTGTTCGACTCCAGCCCGCTTTCGCGAAGCGCCGCGAGCAACTGCCCGCAGGAATCGTCGGTTTGCGCCACGTAGTCTCCGAAGGCCCCTGCCTTTGATTTACCATCAAACTCGGCCGTCGGGATGATCGGCGCATGTGGCGATGGCAGCGGGAAATAGAGGAAGAACGGCTGATCCTTTCCCTTGCGCGAGCGGATGAACTCCACGCCCTTGCTGGTGAGCGTCGGCAGGACCTGATAGAAGTCCCAGTCCGAGCGCGCGGGCCCCGGCCGGCATTCCCACTCGCCTTCCTTCGGCTTTCCGGGCACGGCGGTCAGGGTGGTGTCCGGCGGCGAGACGAGCCGGTCATTTTCAATCCAGGCATAGGGAGGAAAGTTGATGACGTTGTCACCGAAGTAGGAATCGAAGCCGTGATCCAGAGCCCCGCCACGGAATGGCCGGGTCCAATCGAAGTCCTCGTGCTTGATCGACTTCTTCGGCGTTCCCTCCTTCCGCATCCCATCCCAGTCCATGCCGAGATGCCACTTGCCGATGCACGCGGTGGCGTATCCCTGCTGACGAAGCATCCCGGGAAGGGTCAGTTGGCCGGGCTTGAAGACCGTGCCATCGAAGGCTCCGGCGATGCCGTGAAAGTCCCGCCAATGATGCCGACCGGTCAGCATCGCATAGCGCGACGGCGTGCAGACTCCGGATGAGCTGTGGCCATCGGTGAAACGCATGCCCTCCGCGGACAGTCGATCAAGCTGCGGAGTGGGAATCTTCGAGGCCGGATTGTTCGCCCCGAGATCGCCGTAGCCCATGTCATCGGCGTAGAGGATGAGGATGTTGGGCTTCGAGCCTGGCGAGGCTGCCTGAATGGCTGGACACGATGCCACCAACAGGCAGGCGAGGAGGAAAGGGAGGCGCTTCATGGGTTTTGACATGAGTAGAGACTCAGACACCCGCCCTGATACGCTGAGACATCCGGAAATCGCTCAAGACAGATCGGAATTCCCCCTGCTCCGCGTTCCGATGTCGGGCTGGACGCAAGTGACAGCCTGATGGGCCAATCAGTCTCTGCTTCCCCACCTTGTCACCAAGCCGCTTCGTGATGGCCACCGGCTACGACCAGATCGGGGTTCCATCCGAAGAGCGAGCCAATAGCGACCGTGAGCAGGAACACTCGATTTTCGGGACCCCCATCACTGATTCCCCGGAGAATCGCCCCCCTTTCCCCCGATCGCCCCGCCCCTCCGGGGCTACATCCGGTTTGGGACAAGCCCGGTGGCTGACGCGCATCGGCCAAGTTCGATCCCCCCTCCGGGGAAATCAATCTCGGCTGAAATGGTGCGAACCTCCGCGCGACCTCCTCGGGGACTCCGCCAGCCGCTCGAATGACGTCACCTGCCTACATTGTGGATTGCACCGCTACGCGAAGGTGAGCTATCCTGAACCCGGCGTGAACCTCTCCTACATCAGCGAGACCGGCAGTTCCGGGGACGACGCAGGTGATCCCTACACCGGCTGGGACCGCTTCGGCCGCACCCAGGAGCTGCCTTGGCGCAAGGACAGCACAACGCTTCCCCAGACGTTCCTCAGCCAAGCCAAGTATGGCTACAACCGGGCCAGCCAGCGCACCTGGTGCACCGATCCGCTCGCACCCGCTGCCAAGCCGCAGGACGAGGCCTACACCTACGACGGCCTCTACCAGCTTACCGGCTTCAGCCGGGGCGAGCTCAATACCAACCACACCGCCATCGGCGGCATCCCGGTTGGCGAGGAAAGCTTCAATTACGACCCGATCGGCAACTGGCAGGCCACCCAGACCAAGGCGGATGGCAGCGTCGTTTTCGATCAGGCACGCACCAACACCACCACCAACGAAATCCTCACCATCGATGGCAGTGGCATGCACGTCGCCTACGACGCGACCGGCAACATGACCCTCGCTCCGCCCATCGCCGGGGACTGGGAGGCGGCCTACACCCTCGTCTGGGACGACTGGAACCGGCTCGTCAAGGTCAAGGACGGCACGGCCACAGTTGCGGAATATGCCTACGACGGCCTGACCCGCCGCATCACCAAGACCGTCGGCAGCCTCGTCACCCATCTCTATTACAACAGCCAGTGGAAGATCGTCGAAGAACGCGAGGGCACGTCCACCAGCCCCTCGCGCTCTTCAATCTGGGGCATCCGCTACCGCGACGACCTCGTCAGGCGAACCGCGACATTCACGCCATCAGGAGGAGGGTCAGCGGTCACCGAGACCGCCTACGCTCTGCATGACTACTACAACGTCACCACCATCGTGAACACCAGCGGCGTGGTCCAGGAACGCTACGGCTACACGGCTTTCGGCGAAACCCGCTTCATGGCGGCCGACTACTCGCCGAAGTCCGCCAGCACCCACGCCTGGGACATCCTCTACAAAGCCCAGCAACGCGACACCGAAACGGGCTTCTACAACTATGGCTACCGCTTTTACCTGCCACAGCTCGGCAGATGGCCGTCTAGGGATCCAATTGAAGAAGAAGGCGGAATCAACCTATACGCCGCCGTCAATAACAACGGCGTCAATGGCACGGACTATCTGGGGCTTCTCGATTTATTAGATCCACAGGTAAACGATCCAGTATCCGCCAGTGCCGCACAAACAGTATCAACAGTCAAAGATCTCATAGATGCATTGAAAGCACTCGAATCAGTGGTGGGATCGAAAGATGGCAAGAAGTGCTACAAAATACGAATCTATCGGAATGTGTCTGACAGACATACACCGCTAAAGCTTTTAAACGAAGATTGCGATATCGTGTATCATGCGGGACACGGATCTATTGATCCCCTAAATTCGAATCGGCGTCGGATGTATCCAGATGACGGCATGAGCGAAGGGATAAAGAATTCTATTTTAGTAGACACATACTCATCTCTCGCGAAAGATTCAGGAAAAGAATATTGCCCTTATGGTTGCTTCATCAATCCAGATAGAGATGATAAATCAACCGGAGTCGTCATGTTTAACGCGATTACGAAGTCGATTCAGGAAAGGACTACCAGTGCTCCGGAATGCTGCACAAATCCCAAAATTGTATGCATGCTATTTAGTATTGATAATCATAAAAGATACAAGAGCAGGAGCAATGGAAATAAGTATTCTGAACCAATACCGTCTATTCCGGAGGAATGGAAGCAACCCTGAAAGTAATTTGAATGAGCTGAACGTTATGCGACCACAGCATAAGGCGCAGTTAGAGCTGGATCATAGATCTACGCGGACCTGCAATCATCGCAAATACAACGTATTCGTATTCGGAAGATCATAGTGCAGGGAGACTAAGCCGCCGTGGCAATACTGTATGAAATAAAATTCACCAACGCACTGAAGCCATCACGACACGGCTAAGTGTTTCTATATGAAAACCACCACGCCATGAAAAATCAACAGACAAATTTTAAGCCGAAGCCCGTATTTAAATACGCCTTCTTGATTCTATTTATTTTACTTCTTAATGTAACGACAGTGGTTTTATTTGAAGCATGGAGAAAGAGATCGAGAGACTGCTTGATAGATGTTAGAAATGGAATAATCCAAATAGAGGGGCGTGCCTACACTCCGGAGCGTCTTTTGACTTTATTAAAGTCCAACAATTATGAGATCAGTGACTACAAGTTCAATAAATTCAGAATCAAGTTTAGTCGTGGATCTATGGCGTCTGATTTTTTCATTGTCACAAATATCTTGGGAGAGTCCGGCGTAAATGAATTTGCGATATCACAGGAAGAGGAAGGATCATTTGAGACTACAGTTAAGTTGGATTCAGAAATATTTAACAGCTCGCATCAAGTTGGTGGCGGCATAGATAGCGAGAAATACCGTGACGAAAAAATTATTTTGAAATCACCAACAAATGGGAATGTAGAATGCGTGTGGATTAGAATAGGGGCCGGAATCGATTTCTTGAGTAGGAAGTATGAAGATGCTTCCCAATTAATCGGCGCAAGCCAAATGAATAATTGCGATGTTTTATTTATTATTTCGAATAAAAACGTTAACATGAAAGAATTAATATCAGTAATCAAAAATTTGAAGTCTAATAAAAATTATGACATTGTAATACACGAAGGTTCGTAAATGGACGCACCCCGCGACCAACAGCTCCTCGACATCATCGAGCATCGCGATGCTGGATCGCTGCGGCTCAGGCAATAAATCGAAATGCTCCGCCAGAAGCTCAACCGTAAGCGCTCCACGGAGCACCCGGTGCCAGGCTTTGCTCGTTGATCAGGCTTTCACGAGGCCACGAGTTCCTGTCGTGGGCTGCAGTGGCGGGACGCCAGTTGGCGGGCAGAAGGGTGTCGATCTCGGAGAGGTGCATGTCGGGCAGCCGTTCGAGGAGGTCCTTGGTAAGCGCTCCGTAAGCGGTAATTCCTCCACCCCTAGGCGGCGTCCTCTTTGATGTTGTAGCCTGCATGGCTATGGCGGAAGTGAATGCGATATTGAAGACCGACGTGCTCGGTCGGGTGAAGATCAGCAAGGATCATCGGGAGGCCCTTCTCGATGCTTTCGAACAGGGCGGTGCCAGCGGGAAAGCGTTCGCCCGTGATCACGGCGTCAATTACCAGACGTTCGCTTCCTGGATCCAGAAGCGAAGACGAGAGCGTGGATTGTATCCCGCCATGAAGCCGACCTCCGTAACCGCTCCATGGAGCACCCGTTCCCAAGTCGACGGTAAAGGTGATAGACAGGCATGAATGACCTCTATCGTAGATTCCGATGCTGCCTCTTCCGTGATCCGTTCCG
>JAIXPW010000042.1 GCA_027485995.1 Verrucomicrobiaceae bacterium | reverse complement strand
GTGGCGTTGGCGAGGTTGGCGTATTTCTGCGCGATCGTTTCGCCCTGCTCGGTCATGCGGAACTGCCCGGACATCGCGCCGTGCGGCAGCGAGGCCATGAACCAATGCGTCGGACCCGCGCCGCGGGAAATGGTGCCGCCGCGGCCGTGGAAGAAGCACAGCGAAATCTCGCGCTCCTTGCCGGTGGCGGTGAGGGCTTCCTCGGCTTTGTGGAGGGCCCACTGCGCGGCGAGGATGCCGCAGTCCTTGTTGGAATCCGAGTAGCCGAGCATGACCTGCTGGCTGGAAACGCGGGCGTGGTCGCCCTCGCGGAAGGCGCGGCTGCGGCGCGTGAAGGGGTGATCGAGAAAGGCGGAAAGGATACCGGGTGAACGATCGAGGTCGTCCATGGTTTCGAACAGCGGCACGACTTCCAAGGGACAGGCGAGTCCGCCGTCGGTGAGTTCCATCAGGCCGGCTTCGCGGGCGAGGAGATAGACGCCCAACAGATCGGAAAGCTCGCGGGTCATCGAGACGATCAGCGCACCAAGGCCCGCATCGCCCCAGGCGAGGCGGTGTTTCACAAGCACGCGGTAGCAATCGAGCACGGCGGCGGCTTCCGGTCCGGCGACGATGCCTTCATGCAGGAACGGACGCGGCGAGGTGAGTTCACTCGTGAGAAACTCCACGCGCTTTTCCTCGGACCAGGTGGCGTAGTTTTCCCCGTCCTCGACTCCGGCGGCAGTCAGCAGTTGCGAGATCGCCTTGTCGTGGAATTCGGAATTCTGGCGGACGTCGAGCGTGGCCAGATGGAAGCCGAACATGTCGATCTTGTGGCGCAGCGGGCGGATGTATTCCTCCTCGATGAGGTGGCAACCCGCTTCAGAGAGCGTGCGTGCGAGCAGGTCGAGGTCGGCGGAAAGACGGGCCGGGGAAACGTAGCCGAGCTTGCCCTTCGATTGCTGGCGGAGGCGCAGGGCCATCAGTTTCGCGAGCTGTCGCCAGGGCTCCTCGCCGTAGCGATCAAAGATTTCCTTCACCGCGCCTTCCGAGGAAACCACGAAGGCCAGCTCGTCGATCCGCGCCTGGAGATCGTCCGGGGCGGGGGTGAGGTGGCGCGAAAGCGTGAGCTGGGAGGCGAGTCCTTCGAGCTCGCGTTGCAGGAGGTCGAAGGCGGCCTGGCGGAGTTGGACGAGGGTCTTTTCCGTGACCTGGGGGGTGACGAGCGGGTGGCCATCGCGGTCGCCGCCGATCCAGGTGCCGAAGGCGAGGCGCGGGATGTTTCCGGCGGAGCGCAGGGCCTCAAGCGGGAAGCCGGCATCGCGCCAGGCCTCGGTGAAATGGAGGTCGAGGCGGTTGATCGCATCCGGAAACAGGTCGCGGAGGTAGTGGATGGCATTGAGCAGCTCGCTGCTGATGTCCGGCCGGACGAGATGGATTTCCGCCGTGCGCCACAGGGTTTCCATGGTGGTGACGATGCGCTCGCGGAGGCGGCGGCGCTCGCGCTCGGTGTATTTCGGATACTCGCTGCGGACGAGGTCGTTGTAGAGATCGCGATGGCGTTCGCGTACGCTGGAGCGCTTCGCCTCGGTCGGGTGGGCGGTGAGGACCGGCGAAACATTGACGTCGCGAAGGACATCGAGGATCTGCTCCGGGGTGAGGTTCAGCGAGCGGAGGTCGCGCAGGGCCTGTGGCCACAGGCCGCGGATCGACTCGGTGCCGAGGACCTTTTCGCGCTCGCGACGGATGGCGGCGGCGACGCGTTCCTCGACCATGTTGAGGAGCTGGAAACCAATCGAGTAGAGCTGGGGAATGCCGGCCGGAGGATTGGCGTCTTCAGGAATCGTGCCCGACCACGGCAGATAGGGCAGCAGCTCGGTTTCCCCGGTGGATTTCAGCGCGTCGCCGAGGCATCCGATGAGAAAGGTGAGCGTTTCGTCGATGAGGTCGAATCCTTCGAGGCGGAGTTGCTCGCGGGTGGGGTTCGTGGTGGCCGTTCCGGTCATGGGCGCAAGCATCTAAGCACGAAGCGGGCCGGATGGGGAAGCGAAGCATTTGCATTTCGCAAAAGGGCCGGACTGCGGCGTTGGGATTCCGTCGGTTGCAGGCTTGACCGCCGACGGCGCCACAGCTTCCCTCCCGCCGCCATGCTCCGTCAGGTCCTCAAGTCCAAGCTCCACCGTGCCATGATCACCGACGGCGACGTCGATTATGAAGGCAGCATCGAGATCCCGACGGATCTGATGGAAGCCGTCGGTCTCTGGGAAGGAGAACGCGTTCTCGTCGCCTCGATCACCACCGGCAACCGCCTGGAAACCTACGTGCAGCCCGGGTCTCCCGGGACCGGCCGGATCATCATCAATGGAGGGGCCGCGCATCGCATCAAGAAGGGCGAGCGGGTCGCGATCATGGCCTTCGCTCTTTCCGAAACCCCTGTGTTGGCCCAGAAGCTCGTCCTGACGGAAACCAATGCGATCGAGCGGGTCGGTCGCTGATTTTCTCTGAAATGTCCGATTTTTCCGTTCGAAATGCCCGCTTTACAAGGTGGGATCACCCTCCCATAGTCCCGCGCCCATGACTTTCGCCGCAATTCCTTGGCTCAACATCAGCATCAATCTCATGATGTTTTTGTTCTTTATCGTCTGTGTCCTGATGGTCCTGCTGATCCTGATGCAGCGTCCGAAACAGGAAGGACTGGGCGCGGCCTTCGGTGCCAACGTGACCGACCAGGTCTTTGGAGCCCGGACCACCAACGTCCTTCAGCGTGGCACGGTGTATCTTGCATCCGCGTTTTTTCTGCTCTCCCTGGGGCTCGCGATTGCGATCGGCCATCGCAACAAGCAGACCACCCTCATTGAGCCACCGGTTCCGGCTGCTGAAGCTCCGGCGGCCCCGGCAACCCCGCCAGCTCCGGAAAAATCGATCTCCGAGGAAGCCAAGGAAGCAGGCCAGCCCGTTCCCGCTCCGGTTACTCCGGCACCAGCTCCAGCTCCGGCGACTGAGACTCCGGCTCCCGCACCAGCTCCTACGGAACCTGCCCCAGCGCCCGCTCCAACTCCTGCTCCGGAAGCTCCCGCACAGCCGCCTGCCGCTCCGACAGAAAAACCGGCGGGTCAGTGACGCTATTAAGGCGTGACTGATGTGACCGACGAACCAGACGACGCTCCAGTGTGGGCTCGTCCGGAGGCATTCCCCCAAGCACCGCCCGGCTGGGGGTGGGTGGATCGCAAAGGGGGCAGACATCCTGTCGAGTCACTCGACGAGCTCGCCCAGTCGATTCGTCAGGACCGTTCATCAGCGGTCGATCTGGTGTGGACGCCCGAGCAGCCGGGCATGGTGGTCCCCGAGGAGGTCCCCAGCCTGTTTCATGCACTCTTCGCGGCCCGCCGCCGCTGGGCCGCTGCGGATCTGGATCATGCCGGCGGCCAACTCAAGCTCTTCGGATTCGGAGTCCTGGCGATGCTGGCCTTCACGTTCTACAACGACCACAAGGTGCACACCTCGGCGAATGTCGGGATGGCCCTCATGCTGTTCCTGATGTTCGCGCTGATCCCCTGGTATCAGGCCTGGAAGCGCAGCCGCGAGCTGCACGGCTGGACCCCCGCCACCATGGCTGACTCGGTGCCCGTGCTGCGGTTTGAAACCTGGCTGGATCTCCAGAAAAGCCCGGCCACCCGGGTCGTCGCAGCCCTGATGGTGCTGGTGGGGGTCGCCCAACTCAAGTTTCCCGGCTCCATCGCGCACGCTGGACTCGACAAGGTCGCCTACCACAATGGCGAAAACTGGCGGCTCCTCACCGCGCCCTTCCTTCATGGCGGCCTGCTGCACTGGTTCATGAACATGGGCGCACTGCTTTACCTGGGCCGACGCGTCGAGGTCTTCGCCCGATGGCCCCATGTGCCGCTGGTCTTCCTGTTCTCGGCCTGGGTCGGAGGCGAGGCCTCTGCCCGATTTCTTGCCACACCTTCCGTCGGTGCTTCCGGGGGCCTGATGGGCTGGCTGGGATTCCTGATGGTCTTTGAAACCCTGCATGCCCGGCTCGTTCCCCGCTCCTCGCGTCGCCGCCTGCTGGCGGGCATCATCCTCACTGCGGTCATCGGGTTGATCGGCTACAAGTTCATCGACAACGCCGCGCACGCCGGAGGCCTGTTGGCTGGAATGGCCTATGCGGCCATCGTTTTCCCGGCCTCGTCATCCGCCCATCGACCGCTCACCACCATCACCGACAAGGTTGTCGGAGCCCTGGCCATGCTCGTCATGGTCGGCTCTGCCGTGTTTGCAGTCGTGAAGATGATCTAGAGAGTTTTCAGTGTTCAGTTGGAAGTGTTCAGGGAAGACTCTTCGTCTCGAATTTCTGATTTCGGATTTCGTGCTTACCTCCCTTCGTGCTTCCAGAACTTGTCACCTCCATCCCGGGCCCTGAATCGCTGCGGCTTGCCGCGCGGTTGAAGGAGGTGGAGTGCCGCAACACCACGTATCTCTCACCGGACTGGCCGGTGTTCTGGGAACGGGCGGAGGGCGTGAATGTCTGGGATGCGGACGGCAACCGCCTGCTCGATTTCACCAGCGCCTTCGGGGTGGCCACGCTTGGGCATGGCTTTTCCGCGAAGGCCGTAGCAGAGCAATCCGGGCTGCTCGTCCATGCGATGGGCGACGTCCATCCGGCGCGTCTGAAAGTGGAGCTCTGCGAGCGATTGAGCGCGATCACCTTTGAGCGGTGGACCGGTGAAAAGGGCAAGACGCTGTTGGGAAACTCCGGCTTCGAAGCGGTCGAGGCGGCCTTGAAAACCGCCGTGATGGTCACTGGACGCAGCGGCATTCTTTCGTTCGAAGGAGCCTATCACGGCCTTGGCTACGGAGCTCTGTTAGGCGCGGGGATCGAGTGGTTCCGTGCGCCGTTCGAGAAGCAGCTTTCAGATGTCACTAGAAGGCTGCCTTTTCCCAAGTTGGGCGATTATGAATCGTGGAATGGCATTCTAACAGCATTGCAGTCCGTTGATCCGTCCGCGATCGGCGCGGTCCTCGTCGAGCCCATGCAGGGGCGCGGCGGCATCGTGATTCCGCCGGTTGAGTTTCTCTGTGAGCTGAGGAGCTGGTGTGACGAGCATGCGGTGGTCTTGATTTTAGACGAGATCTACACTGGTCTGAATCGCACCGGGAAACCCTTCGGTTGCGATTGGTCGGACACGGTGCCGGACCTGATCTGCCTCGGAAAATCCCTGAGCGGCGGCTTTCCCATTTCCGCCTGTGTCGGGAAGGCCTCGATTATGGACGCTTGGCCAGAAACCCACGGCGAGGCCCTGCATACGAGCACGTTCCTCGGCAATCCGCTGGGCTGCGCGATGGCGATCGCGTCGCTGGAAACTCACGCCGATCCCGTCACGACCCGCCTTGCCTGGGATCGAGGAAATGACATGGGGGCTGCTTTTCGGGAACTCTGCGACGAACCATTTGTGGCCGAATGGCGAGGCGTCGGGCTCATGCAGGCCATCGAACTCCGCCACGCGGACGGACGACCTGCCGGAGACGTCTGCATCGACCTGGTGAAAGGCCTTTTGAAGGACGGCATCCTCGTGCTGCCCGATGCGCCGGAAGGCCATGTGCTGGCGCTGACTCCACCACTCGGGATTTCCGATGAGGAAATCGCCTTCGTGGTGGAGAGGATCCGGGTGAGGCTGCGGGAATTGGGAGGGATTTCGTCTTGATGAGACTCAAAATGGATATACGTATATCCATGTGAAGACGACCGTTTTTGTCTCTGGCGGCTCTCAGGCAGTCCGGATCCCCAAGGAATTTCGTTTCAATGCCAAGCGCATCGAAATCGAGCGCAAGGGCGCGTCCTTGGTTTTGACTCCTCTGCCGGATGAAGACGCGTGGCCTGCT
Organism: Verrucomicrobiaceae bacterium; assembly: GCA_027485995.1. Classification (GTDB taxonomy): domain Bacteria; phylum Verrucomicrobiota; class Verrucomicrobiia; order Verrucomicrobiales; family Akkermansiaceae; genus Luteolibacter. Next base: position 2,020 of record JAIXPW010000042.1, on the reverse strand, counting down.
GGTTATCTCGAGTCGTTTTCAAAGGGTCGCATCGATGAAAGTTTCGAGCGCCCAGCCCAGGGAGAGCATCGTGAGATCGAGTTCTGATGTTTCTGCTCGATACCGATACCTGCATCCGATTCATGAAGGGACATCCGGGAGTGATGGACCATTTCCTGAAGCATGGACCGGGAGCGATTTTTCTCTCGGTGATCAGCCATCATGAGCTGCTCTATGGGGCCCTGCACTCTTCGGCTGTGCAGCGTCATCTGAAAGCCCTTGAGGACTTCATTGCGCCGCTAACCCTGCTTCCCTTCACCCAGGCCTCCGCCGGGTTCTCCTCTCAAGTCCGTCAGGATCTGGCGACCGCGGGCGAGCCGATAGGACCACTCGATACCTTGATCGCCGGACATGCCTTGGAGCACGGCCTCAAACTCGTGACCGGAAATGTCCGGGAGTTTTCGCGAGTGAAAGGCCTGAGACTTGAGACATGGAGCTGATTCAGAGCTGCGAGCGATAGCCTGATACCTTCGCGAGGAAGGCCTGCCAGGCTGGATCGCTTTCACCGCCCTTCACGAGGAAATGCGGGCAGGTCTTGTGGCCGAGGTCGCGCTTGTCGTCGTAGCGGATCATCCGCCAGTGCTGGTGGGGCACGATGTTGGAGATCGGGATGCCGTATTGCTTCATCAGCAGCGCGGTGAACTTCGCGGTGCGGTCGAGCGTGACCTTGCGGGAGTTGCCGGCGTTCTCGCACATCTCGATGCCGATCGAAGAGCGGTTGCCCTCGCCATCGTAGTCGGCGTGCTGGCCCTGCTCGTTGCAGGGCAGCGACTGGTGGATCGAGTGGTCATCGATGGTGAAATGCCAGATGATGTAGCCGAGCGAGTTGTGCGGACCCTTGAGCGAACCCTTGAGCAGCATGTTCGCATGGGCCCGGGCGTTTCCAGCGGCAGAGAAATTCTCCGTGGCGTGGATCGTGATGTAGCGAGGCGACATCGACCTCGTCTTCCAGCGGCCATGCTTTCCCTTCGGAACAATCGCGTTGGTGACGCTGAGATTTCCCCATGAGGACGGAGCGGAGACGCTCGGAGACGGTGACGAAGTGGTGCCGCAGGACGCGAGCAAAGCGGCGATGGCGATGAGGCTGAAGAGATGTTTCATGGGGAAACTTGGGTTACTCCACGTTCTGAACCTGTTCGCGGATCTTTTCGAGTTCGGTTTTCGCCTCGACGATGATCTGCGCGATCCCGGCGTCGTTCGACTTCGAGCCGATGGTGTTGAACTCTCGAAACAGCTCCTGGCAGAGGAAATCCAGCGCGCGGCCCGGAGGCTCGGAGCCATCGAGGTAGTCTCGGAATTTCCGGAAATGCGAAGCAAGGCGGGTGAGTTCCTCGGAAATATCGCAGCGGTCGGCGAAGATCGCCAGTTCCTTGAGCACACGATCATCGGCGGGATCGAGATCCAGACCGGCATCGCGGAGCCGCTTCAGCAGCAACTCGCGCTGTCTAACAAGTCGCCCGGGTGCATCCGCAGCCAGCTTCTCGGCGAAACCTTCAAGGATCGCGAGGCGCTGTTGGAAATCCTCCTTCAAATGTCCGCCTTCGGAGGAACGCATGGCGAGCAGTTGCTCCAGCGCGGCTTCCAAGGCAGGCTCGACCGCCTGCCAGGCCATTTCGGGATCGATCCCGCCGTCTTCGAAGGAAATGACGCCCGGCTGACGGATGAAATCGGAGGCCAGTGGCAACACGTCGCGGCCTAACAGACCGGAGAGTTCCTCGAAGGCTTTCTCCATCGCCAGCGCGAGACCGGTATCGACCTTCGCAGGTTTCGCACCCTCGGCCGTCGGATCGAGTTTCAGCGTCACCTGCAAGCGTCCGCGCGAGGTCGCCTGCGTCACGGCGCGACGGATGCGCGGCTCCAGATCGGCGAGATCGCGCGTGCCCTGCACCACCACCTCGGACTGCTTGCGGTTCACCGCCGCGATTTCCACGGTGGCGGTGAAGTCTTCAGTGGTCGCCGAGCCGCGGCCGAATCCGGTCAT
>JAIXPW010000155.1 GCA_027485995.1 Verrucomicrobiaceae bacterium | reverse complement strand
GTTGACGCCCTGGACGAAGGTGCCGTCCTCACCGGAGGCGGGAGCGGAGATGATGACCTTCTTGGCACCGGCGGTGATGTGGCCGCGGGCCTTGTCGGCGACGGTGAAAAGGCCGGTGGACTCGATCACGACCTCGACGCCGAGTTCCTTCCAGGGAAGGCCTTCGGGGCTGCGGGCGCTGACGACCTTGATTTCGTGGCCGTTGACGACGATGATGTCGTCTTCTTCAAGCTCCGGTGAGGACTTCTTGGAGGAAACCTCGCCGGCGAACTTGCCCTGGGTGGAGTCGTACTTGAGGAGGTAGGCGAGGTTGTCGGCCGGGACGATGTCGCCGACGGCGGCGACGTTGAAGGTGGTGCCGAGATGGCCCTGCTCGACGAGGGCGCGGAACACGAGGCGCCCGATGCGCCCGAAGCCGTTGATGGCGATGGTGGTCATGATGGTAGGAGGTGCCGTTGCGGCGGTAGGAGGCGTTGCCCTTGGCTGACCCGGGTGGCCCGCCTGGCGGCGGCATTGTGCATGCAGATTCCGGGCCGTCAACCCCTCGGAAGATGCGCAAAACCAGACACCTGCGTGGGGTTTCCGGAAATCCGCCGCCTCCTGCCGCCAGGATGCATTCTCTTAGCCTGCGGCGAGGCCCGCTGAGCGCTGGAACTCAAGCGTCACCCTCGGAAACGCCTCCGCAGGTCGGAAGTTCGGGCACCGTCCGGGACCCTCGGCGATGGTTTCATGATCCCGTCCAACTGGATGGCGATCACGCATCAGCAGGTTGGTTCCGCTCCCGGATTCAGATGGCCTCTGAAGCACTTGGCCGGTTGACCACTCAGGCTTTTGAAAGCGAGGCCGCGTAGAAGCCATCGGACGTGGTGTCGGCCGGCGAGACCTTGAGCGTTTCAAGAAGCTTCCACTCCGGGGCCTGGCTCATCATGTCGGAGACCTGTCCATCATTCTCCGTCGGCAGGATCGAGCAGGTGGCATAGACAAAGCGTCCTCCCGCCCGCATCAGCTCCGGATACTGCTCAAGCATCGCCTTCTGGGTGCGACGAGCCTTTTCCACAGCCGCCGCCGTGAGACGCCATTTCAAATCCGGCTGACGGCGCAAGGTTCCGAGCCCCGAACAAGGCGCATCGATCAGCACCCGATCCGCCCAGGCAGTCAAACTCCGCAGCGTGTTCGGCCCCCACATCTCCTTGCGGATGATGCTGACCCGCGCGCGCTGGGCACGGCGCTGGAGTTCGGTGAGTTTTCGTTCCACCACATCGAGCGCGATGATTTCCCCGCGATTCTCCATCAGCGCGGCGAGTTGCAGGGTCTTGCCACCAGCTCCGGCACAGAGATCGAGCACCCGCATGCCGGGCTCCACGCCTAACAAAGGCGCGATCCGCTGCGATCCGGCGTCCTGGATTTCGAATCGTCCGGTGGCGATCAAAGGCTTGCCGATGCGACCGAGCGTGACCTCCAGGGCGTCCGGCGCGTGCTCCACTTGGCGCGTGAGAATGCCCTCCGACTCCAGCCACTTTCCGGTCTCCTCCACGGTTCCGAGCAGACGATTGACCCGCAGGAAAATCGGTGCACGGCGGTTCAGCGCGGCGAGTTCCAGATCCCACTGCGCGCCGAGTTCGCTTTCGCCACGAGCATCGAGCCAGTCGGGGATCGACTCGCGCACGGCACGAGGTTGATCGGCCAATGCAACTTCGCGGGCCGCCATTTCCTCGACGCGGCAACCTTCCCAGGCCCACCAGTCCGGAATTTCGATCCCCATCCGCTGCCATTGGGCGGCACACATGGCGGCGGGCTTCGGATTGTCGGCGATGAAGGCCAGGGCGCGACGCCACCTCACCACCTCGAACACCGTCTCCGCCACGAAGGCTCGGTCACGTTTTCCCCACTTCGGATTTGCCTCGAAAGTCGCCTCCAGCACGCGGTCGAGCACCGTTCCCTCCTTGAAGACCGTCCCGAGGACCGTCGTGCAGCCTTCCGCCAGCAAGCGATGCAGTTTCATGGGCGCACCCTCCCCTTTCCACTCTTCACTATTCAACCACCAAGTTTCCCTCCAAGCTCCGCGCGTGCCCACCGTCACTCTCAAGTATCTCAATTTCCACCCGTCGATCTGGCCACGCATGATCGGCGAAGTTTCGCGCGATGCCATGCCCGGCTCCCTCGTGGAGGTCTTCGGCACCCAGGGCACGACCTTCGGCTGGGGCATCTGGAATCCGAAATCACGCATGCCGCTGCGCATCGTGAGCCATCGGCCGGAGCCGATCGACGAGTCGTTTTTCATCGAAGCCATCCGCAATGCCGGCCGCTTGCGTCGCGATCTCTTCAATCTCGACGACAGCACCGACTCCTACCGCTGCATCCACGGCGACGCTGATTTCCTGCCTGGGCTCGTCGTCGACAAGTTCGCCGACGTCCTCTCGCTGGAAGTCACCGCACTCGGAGCCTGGCAGCGCCTCAACGAATGGCTGCCGGTCCTTCATGAAACCTTCGGCACCAGCCGCACGATCATCCAGATCGACCCCGAGCTTGGTCGCATCGAAGGCATCCCGCGCGGCGATCATCCGGCTTCCGAAACCATCCGCTCGGTGAAAATTCGGGAAAATGGCGTGCGCTTCGAGGTCGATTTCACCGATGGCCACAAGACCGGCTTTTTCTGCGATCAGCGCGATAACCGCCGCCGCTTCGCCGCGCTGGCGAAGGGCCGCGATGTGCTCGATCTCTGCTGCTACACCGGCGGCTTCAGTGTGAATGCCGCGCTCGCCGGAGCCAACGAGGTCACTGCCGTCGATCTCGACGAAACCGCGATCGCGATGGCAAAACGCAACGCCAACCTCAACAGCGCCCGCGTCAAGTTCACCCATGCCGACGCCTTCACCTGGATGCGCACGATGCTTGAAAACGGCCGCCAGTGGGACCTTGTCATCGCCGATCCGCCGAAGTTCGTCTTCGGCCCTGAAGACGAGACCGGCCACGCCAAGTACCACGACCTCAACAAGCTCGCGCTTCAGCTCGTCAAGCCCGGCGGCGTTTACGTCACCTGCTCGTGTTCCGGCCATTTCTCCGCCTGGGACTTCGAGAAACTCGTCATCTCCATCGCCCACCGCCAGAATCGCCGTCTCCAGATCCTGGATCGCAGCGGCGCAGGCCCGGATCATCCGGAACTTTCGAACTACCCGGAGTCGCGCTACTTGAAAACGCTGTGGTCGCGGGTCATTTGAGCCTGCTCGCCATCCGGAACTCGAGACCTTCCCGTCTCCGGGGGTGACAGCCGCTCGGGAATGTCCTAACAAAGCGCCGCATGCAACTTTGGCTCTGCCCGCTGATCGCCTTCCTGCTCGGCTCCATTCCTTTCGGCCTGCTCATTGCGAAGTCGAAGGGCGTGGACATCCGCCAGCATGGGTCCGGCAACATCGGGGCCACCAATGTCCTCCGGGTGATGGGGAAAAAATACGGCATCACCTGCCTGCTGCTCGACATGCTGAAGGGCCTGATTCCGACGGTGTTGGCGATTACTCTGATCCGCTTTGACGGCCAGCCCGCTGGCATGGCGATCGCGCCGCTTTTGCCTCAAGCGCATGTGTTTCCTGCCGACCAGCAGTTCACTGCGCAGCTCCTTGTTGTGCTGACCGGGCTGTTCTCCATCCTCGGCCACAACTACTCGCCCTGGGTCGGATTCAAGGGCGGCAAGGGCATTGCGACTTCAGCGGGTGTGGTCATCGCCCTCATGCCCGCCGCCATCGTGCTGCTGATCCTCGTTTGGGTGATCCTGTTTTTCACCACCCGCTATGTCTCTGTCGCCAGCATCGGCGCGGCGGCGGTGCTGCCGGTGCTGACTCATCTCGGAGCCCGTTTCCATCACCTCAACAACGACCCGGCCCAGCCGACGCTTTGGGAGGCCGGCACCTGGAACAAGCCGCTCTTCGCCTTCTCCGTCGTGATCGCCGTGCTGGCAATCTGGAAGCACCGCTCCAACCTCCAGCGCCTGATGGCCGGCACCGAAAACCGCTTCGTGCCGAATTCCAAGCGACCTTCCGCCTGAACTCCCCTTCCCTTCCGTGAACTCCGTCGCCATCCTCGGTTCAGGCTCCTTCGGCACCGCCATCGCCATGCTGCTCGCGCCGAAGGTGCGCGAAGTTGTGATGATCGGACGCGATCCCGAGACGATCGAGTCGATCAACCATCAGCATCGCAATCCGCACTATCTCAGCACGGTCACCTTGGCGGACAACATTCACGCCACCACCGACCTCGCGACGGCGCTTTCCCATCCGTTGATCGTATTTGCCGTGCCGACCTCCGCCACCCGGGCAATCGCGGCCCAACTGGCCAGCCTCGGACTCGACCCGGACCCAATCCTGCTTTCCTGCGCGAAAGGCATCGAGAAGACGACCGGCGAACGGATGAGCCAGATCCTCCAGGAAATCTTCCCGCAGAACCCGATCGCGGCGCTTTCCGGCCCGAACCACGCCGAGGAAATCGCCACCGGACTTGCCACCTGCGCGGTCATCGGCTCTGACGACCACGATCTCGCGGTCAGACTTCAGGACCTTTTCACGCTGCCGCATTTCCGCTCCTACACCAGCGACGATCTCGCCGGCATCGAGTTCGGAGGGGCGGTCAAGAACGTCTATGCCATCGCCGCCGGCATGGCTCACGGACTGGGTCTGGGCGACAACGCCGTGGCCGCTCTCGTCACGCGGGCACTGGCGGAGATGACCCGACTCGGCACCGCACTCGGCGGACGGATGGAGACCTTTTCCGGCCTCTCCGGTGTGGGTGACCTGATTGTCACCTGTTTCTCCGAGCATTCGCGCAACCACCGCGTGGGACTGGCACTGGGTCAGGGCCGCACCCTGGAGGAGGCGGTCGCCTCGCTCGGCATGGTGGCGGAAGGCGTGCCGAACACCCTTTCCATCCACGACGCCGCACGCAAAGCCGGTGTCAGGACCCCGATCATCGACGCCGTTTACAGCATCCTCTACCAAGGCAAGCCCGCACCGCGAGCCATGCACGAACTTCTCACCCGCGATCCGCGCCCCGAACACAGCTGACCCATGAAGGAAATTCTCGACCTCTTCCTGCACCTGCCAGAGCACCTGGACAAGTTCACCCACCAATATGGAGCCCTGGTTTACGGGCTGCTTTTCCTGATCGTCTTCTGTGAGACCGGTCTCGTCATCACCCCCTTCCTGCCCGGTGATTCGCTGATCTTCGCGATTGGAGCGATTGCCGCACGGGATGGCTCGGGCCTCAATGTCTGGATTGCCGCCATCGTCCTGCTCGGAGCCGCCGCCCTCGGCGATACCACCAACTACTGGATTGGCCGTAGTTCAGGAAACTGGCTCATCAGGCGTTTTCCGAAGATCGTCAAGCCGACCTATCTCGAAAAGACCAACCAGTTCTTCGAGACCTATGGTGGCAAGACCCTGATCATGGCGCGTTTCGTCCCGATCGTCCGCACCTTTGCCCCCTTCGTGGCGGGCACCGGCGCGATGCCGTTCCGCCGTTTCATTTCCTTCAGCGTGATCGGATCGTTGTTGTGGGTCGGCCTGATTCTGCCCGCGGGCTGGTTCCTCGGCAGCAACGAATGGGTGAAGAAGCACTTCGAGATCGTGGTGCTCGCCATCATCGGCATTTCAGTCCTGCCGATGGTGATCGAGGTCGTCCGCTCGAAGATGAGGAAGTAAGCCTACCGGCTCAGATCCTCCTGATACATCAGCTTGAAGCCGCTGCCGTTGAGGACGCTGATCGCGAAATCGTAGTCCTCGACGTGCATCGCGAGCAGTGACTGGCCTTCCGGTCCCGGCATCAGTGAGTAGGCGAAGTCGATGTTCGTCTCCGCTCCCATCAGGTGGTCCAGGCACTGGAGGAGGCCCGGTCCCGACTCGCGGAGTGCCACGACCAGCACCTCGCAGGTGGTGTGCGGGATTCCCTTCTCGATGAAGATGTGCTCGGCGGTGTCGGGATCGCTCATGATCATGCGCGCGATGGTGGCATCGCGCGAGTCCTGGACACTGAGACCGAGCACCTCGATGCCGCTGCCGCGAAGGAGCTTCACCAGGGCGGCGAGGGCGCCGACGCGGTTGGGAAGCATGATGGCGAACTGGCGGACCGGAGAGCCACGGCCGACGATGATGGGAGTTTCCATGAAAAGATTTTGAAAGTGTTGTCAGCCGCGCGGGCCACGAAGCGGCAGGGTCTGGGTCACTCCAGTCGAGGAGTTCACCACCACGATCTGGTTCGGGCGGACGTCGGAGATGGTGTAGGCCGTGCCATCACTGGCGGTGAAATGCTGCCCCGGCGCGGCGAGGAAACGTCGGCCAGTGGACGAATCTTCCACCAGTGCCAGCGGGTCGTGGGCGCTGGCAGGCACTCCGGCGATGAACTCCCGGCGGACGCCGGTGGCGGAATCCTCCAGCTCGACGACCGAAACCTCGGTCAGCTTTCCGAAGTTTTCCTTGCCGCTGTGCATCTTGCGGCGCAGTCCGACGACCTTCAATCGTGAGCCGGGAAGCGTCTGTCCCTCGCTGACACGAATTCCCTTCGGAGGGGTTCCGCGGAGCTTGATCGACGCAGTGCCGTTCTTGACGTGGGTGATCTCGATCGGCAGTTCACGCTGTCGGTAGGAACGCATCACCAGTCCGACGGGCTTGGACGCCGATCCGGGCGAGGCTTCTGCTGGAGCGCTTGCGGGAGCGCCTGTGATCGCGCCGAGGGTTTGTCCTTCCAGGGAAACAGGTCGGCCGGTCGCCTTGGGAGCCGGGCCGCCCGAGGACATCGGGCCCACTTCACCAGTGCCCTCGGGGATGGCCGGGGACGAGGCCACTGCAGCATCACCGGCCTGAGCCGCATCCGCGACACTGGCCAGTTCGTCTCCGATCTGCTCGTTCGACTGAAGCGCCAGCTCGCCCGCCGTGGGCTCGGCGGAAAGCAGTTTCACCACCTCCTGATGTCCCGCCGCCGAGGCGAGGTCCGAGGCGGTGTGACCCTCCGGATCCGTGGTGAAACGGTTCGATCCGATCTCGACGAGCAGCTTCGAGGAATCGAGGTGGCCGTTTTCCGCCGCCACCATCAGGGCCGTGCGTCCGTCGTCCATGCGGGCGTAGATGGAGGCTCCGTATTTCGTCAGTTCATCGATCACCTTCGTCTGCCCGAGCAGGGCGGCGGCGAGCAGGGCTCCGTCGAGATCCTCGCGTTCATGCACGGCAAGGTCCCCGATGGCCTCGGAGCGACCCTCCTTCACTGCCAGCATCAGTGGATTGTAGCCTTCCGTGTCCTTGGAGCGGGGATTGGCCCCCTGCTTCAGCAACCAGCGCATCATCGCGAGCTGGCCGGTGCGGATCGATTCCATCAAGGGGGTCCTGCCACCCGCGCCGGGGGCGTCGAGTTCGACCTTCCGATCGAGCAGGAATTTTCCGGACTTCATCGCTCCGGATGCGGCGGCGATGTGGAGGGCTCCATTTCCCTCGGGAGTCCGCGACCCGATCTGGAAGCCGCCTTTGAGGAACATTTCCAGAACGGGAGGATTGTCGTCCGCCACGGCCCGGAACCAGTCGGTGGCGGTCAACTGATAACCAGCGTCGGCCAGGTTGTCGCTGGAGGCCTTCTTGCGGTTACCGCAACCGGCAAGAGCGAGGGCCCCGAGCAACGGGATGAGGTGGCGAAATCCGAACCTGAGACCCTTCATGGGTGAGAGGATAGTAAACCTCACTTAACAATTCAACCCGGAACCGTCGGCCTTCGAAATCGAGACAATCCGGCAGCCATCGGCATCGAAACGGAAGCGGACCTCGCAGCCGCAAAGCCTGGCCCCGAACTGCTTTTCCGCGCGTTCCGACTGAACGGCGGGCCTCGGATCCTGGGCGAGGCATTCCTGAATCAGGGCCCTGGCGCGGGCAGGCAACGAATCAAACTCCTCCCGGGCCTCATCCGCGACCCAGACCGGGACGCTGGGAGGGGCGGTCTCGGCAAAGCCTGCGTGGGCCTCGGGAAGTGCGTCGGTGAAGGGCAGGTAGGGCTTGATGTCGTAAACCGGCGTGCCGTCGATCAGATCAAGCCGCCCGAGTTTCAAATGCGTGCCATCCGGACGCAACTCGACCCCTTCCAGCGCGACCAGCGAGAGGCCGAGTCCGTTGGGCCGGAAGGTCGAGCGCGTGGCGAAGACCCCGACCCGCTTGTTGCCGCCGAGACGGGGAGGCCGGACCGTGGGGGTCCAGCCCTTGTCGGCCGTGGCGTGGAAGCCGAAGATCAGCCAGAGGTGCGAGAATTCGGAAAGCTCCCGGACCATTGAAGGATCCCGAAAGCCCTCGTGAAAGGTCAACTCGCCCCACGAACTGGCGCACAGCGAGGGCTGGCGCGGCACCGCGAACTTGTCGCCAAAACAAGTCCTGACGGTGCCGATCGGAACGATTTCCACGCCGTGGGAAACTCAGTGGGTTTTGAAATGAACGCTGCCCCTGACCCGACCACCTTCACGGCGGACGTGGGTGGAGATCGAATCAAAATCGCCAAGCGCGAGGATGGCCTTCTCGATATCCTTTTTCTTCTCCTTGAACTGCACGAGGTTCTCCTCCTGATCGGCAAAGACCGCCAGGGCGTTGTCATCGACGAGCTTCAGCCACTCGCTGCCGAAGCTGCGGAGCGGGTCAATCTTCACGTTGAGGTAGAATCCGGTGCGGCTCGATGGCTCCTTGCCTGCAGCATCGGCAAGCTCGAGAGCCTGGATCTTGGAGGTGGAGGCGATGAACCACTTGTCGCCCACGGTGACCGAGGGAACGAAGTCGTCGTTGAAGAAGGGCATCGAAATGAACCAGGTCGTGTAGCCGTTCTTCTCGGAACTCATCGGTCTCTGCATCGGGATCTCTTGGCCGGCCATCTCGCCGGCGGTCTTGAGAATGCGGGTCGTCGCCTCATTCATCTTTTCCCAGGAAGTCGCGAGCTTGCTGCGGTCCGTCACCGGGCTGATCCAGGAGGCGCGGAGGAACTTGCCCTTTTCCACGAGGGCCGGAGGAATGCCGGGGAGGGCGGGCACCTTTCCCTTGAGGTCCACCACAAGGGCGGACTCCTGTCCGAGTCCGGCGGAGAAGTCCCCTCGCAGGGCATCGAGCAGCATCAGGGTGTCGCCGCGGAACTTGGTGTCGAACATCTTCAGCCCGTCCTTGAACTGATCCATCCCCTCCCCATCGATCGGGGCCTCGGCGACTTTCTTGGTCACCGCATAGGCGGTCTCGACCAGCGACTCCATGTAGGACTTCAGCTTGGCATCGTAGGTGGCGTCGGAGGTGAAATTGGCGAAGAGCACCACGTCGTCCGGTTTGCCGAGGCTGGCCAGAGTGGATGGGGTCTTCCAGTCGAGCGAGCCCATGTCGGAGCCACCGAAGGACTCGATCTTCACTCCCTGCTCGAAGAAGGCGACCATCCCGTAGGTGTCGGAAGTGGCCAGCTTTGTGAGAGCCTGCTCGCGCTCGCTGACGAGCTGCAGCAGCGATTCGATGTCACGGGTGTCTCCGAGTGCGTCATTGCCAGCGAGACCGTCGCGCAGTCCAGAGGCGAAATCGCCGATCCCTCCCGAAGCGGAGTGAAGGGTGTCCATCATGCGATCAGAGCCGTAAACGAGCGCGGCGATCTCCTTGGAACCGTAGGCATCGGCGAACGAGAGCGCATCGGTGGCGGCAAGCGAGTCCTTGGCATCCGCCACCAGTTGGAAGTCCTCGGTCGTGGTGCCGATGAAAAGGATCACGTACTCACCCAGCGTGCCACTGACGGCCATGAGGTCCTTCTTGGCGAGGGTGGCCAGCAGCTGATCGGCGGTTTCCGCGCCCAGCATCTCGTCCATTTGCTCACGGTTCTCGCCAATCGATTTCGAAATCTCCTTCCCGAGCAGGCGATAGCCGGAGAACTTGGCCCCTGCCCGTTCGAAATCGACCGGCTCGACCATTCCCTCCGCTTGGCCGAGGAACTCGATGGCGGAGGAGACCTGTTGGGCGACCTGCTCACGGCTGTCGGGCAGGGTCTTGAAGCCGACGTAAACCGGGGGCATCTGCATCTTTTCAAGCAGGCCAATGCCCGATTGCGGATCCTTGAGGACTTCGATGAACGACTGCATCTGGACGTTGGAAACCTGATCCTCCATCTCATCCATCTTCTTGGATTCGACCGCGGCAAGGAAAGCCTTCGTCAGCAGCTTCAGTTGGAAATAGCTCGAGCGATGGCTGACGGTCAGCAGGTTGCCGGTCTGCGAACTGGTTCCCTTGCCGGTAGCCAGAAAGACCTCCTGACCCAGGATCGCTCCCGCTCCGGAGGCTTCCTCAGGCGCTTCGGCCGTGTCCCTGGCGGGCTCGTCCGCAGGCTTCTCACCAGCAGCGGGCTTCTCCTCGCCGATTGGCTCGCCTTGAGCGGCCTCCTCCACGTCGGCGACGCCTCCGACATCCTCGATCAGCTTCCAGACCTTGGTGCCCTTGAAGCGCTTGGACATGCCGCTGCCATTGTAGACGGAAAGAAAGCTCTCGGTGTCCTTGGGCAGGTGCTTGACGATGCCGAACTTCGCCGCCCGTTCCTCGACACTCAACGCCGGAACAACCGGAGCCGGAGGTTCTGCCGCGGGAACCGGAGCCACAGGGGGCTTGGCGGCTTCGGCTGCCGGAGTCGCCGCAGACTCGGCGGTGGCCGGTGGCTTCTTCTCACAGGAACCGGAGATCAGGGCGATGGCCGGAACGACGAACCAAAGGGGACGGAGCTTCATGGATGCTCCGTGCTAGCAGCGCACCTGCCATTCCGGCAAGAACAATGGAAAGTCGTGGAACTTACCTGGATGATCGCATTTCCCGAGAATGCTCATTTCCAGCCGCGTTGGATCCGCTAAACTGCCGCCCTCATGGCAAAGGGATACGATACCCATCAGGCGCGCGCCGCCGCTCTCCAGTCCCTCGGCAAGGATCTGGCCAGACGGGCGAAGTCGAAATGCGAACTCACCGGAGCCTCCGGAGTCCCCCTCCGTGCCTACGAGGTCCCGCCGGTCCCGACCGACCCCGAACTGGATCGCACCCTCCTCGTTTCCGAAGCCTGCCATGCCGTTCTGGAACGCCCCAAGAGCCTTTCCGGCCAGGAATGGCGCTGCCTGGCCGAAACCGTCTGGGCTGAAATGCCGGCCATCCAGGTCGTGTCGTGGCGGATGCTCGGCGTCCTCGCCCTCAAGGAAGACTGGGCCCGCGAGGTGCTCGATGGCGTTTTCCTCGATCCGGAAGTCCAGGCCTGGGCGGACTCAGCCCCATTGCTTCCCTGATCCCGAAACTTTCCCGCACTTGCCGGGTTGAATCCCGGAGATCATGACAAGTGCCGGAATCGCCACCCGACCCCAGATGGCCATGGCCGAAGCGGAATCCACGACTGTCCCCCATGAGGATTCCCTCGATGCGGTGCTAATGGCGCGTGCCGGAAATGGCGATCACCAGGCGTTCCGGGAATTGGTCGAACGGCATCAGAACGCCGTGATCGGACTGGTGGCGAAAATGCTCGGGGACCCCACCGAGGCCGAGGACATCGCCCAGCAGGTCTTCATCCGACTCTGGAAGCACGCGAAGAACTATCGGCCCGAGGCCAAGTTCACCACCTATCTCTTCACCATCGCGCGCAATCTCGTCTTCAACGAAAGCCGCCGCCGCAGCCGCAAGAAGGAGGTCTCCGTCGAGGAACGCGAGGACTCCGCCAATCTTCACGTCGCCGCCGCCAGTGAGCACGAACCCGACACCGCCCTGCTCCAGGGTGAGCTGCAAGCCGCGGTGGACCGCGCCATCGCCGCGCTTCCGGAAGCCCAGCGGGTGGCCGTCGTGCTGCGCCGCTACGAGCAGATGCCCTACGAGGAGATCGCCGTGGTCCTCAATCTTTCCGTTCCGGCCATCAAGAGCCTGCTGTTCCGCGCACGCACGTCGCTGAGGGAGGCATTGAGTGGGTATCTTCAGGAGTGAGTGGAGGCGTCACACTTGTGAACTCCAACTTGTTGCCTCCTGGTTGCTCAATCAGCGGGAAGGCTTTTTTCATTCGTAATCGCTGAGAAGGAAAGCACGGCGTGGAAGATAATGACGAGCGGTCAGATCACCCGACTGCACGGAAAAACTTGGGTTCCATCACCTTTTGTATGGCAGAAGCTTGTCGCAAAATGCGAGTAGTTCTTTAGCTTGCTTCGAATCTGCGTTGAATCCATACCATGTCGAGATTCCAGGGTATGGAGTCACGTAGAAATTGCTGCACGACCAGCAAATCGACGTCTCCCGGATGAGCTTACCTCTGCGAAAAAGCCGGAACCCGTAAACAGGTCCGTGACACATGGATTGTCGTCCCCATGAAACTTCCTGATACTCCCAGACGTCCAGAAAGTCTTTAAGCTCCTTTCCGGTGAGTGCGACCGAACCATAAGTTGGCTCCTCACTTCCATAAGGACGGATAGGAAAACTGCCATCCGACTTGCCCTCACCCATGATCAGATAAACTCGAACTTCGTAGATCCCTTCTGTATCGGCAAACAGATCATATGCTTCGCGATGAGTCCGCCCAGCGGTGACATCCTTGAATCCGTCAAACAAAGCGAGATAAACAATCGTGATGATCGTGAATGCCACTGAGGCCCCGAGAAGGAATTTGATTAGTTTTCGTCGCATTTCGATTATTCCAGTTATCAGCTTAACAGTATTGCCGAACGAACAGCCATTTTCGTCGCGACTCGCCAAACAGTCGGTAAAAAGCGGGCAAAGGCAATACAGAACCTTCGAAGATGGATTTCCTCAGTCATTAGCAAAGTCTGGGGCCATGATGACGGGAATCCAAGTCGATTGTGGGCGGGTGGGCATCCAATGGAGTTGCGACATTCCTGTCGCAACAAGAACCGGAGTTTGTCGCGACAGGAATGTCGCGACTCCGGAACGCGAATTCAGTCCTCCGTGATGAAGGCGCCCGCTCGGCGGGTCGGAAGGAAATTTCAGGCAACACCGATGAGTCCTTCTACGCCTGACCGGAGGCGAGGCTTCGACTGCGGGTTGAGATTGCAGCAATCATGACGGCGGGAACTGGAGGCGGGTCAGGCCTTACGAGAGACCTCTTGTTCGGATTTCTTCTTCTCGTGATAGAGTTCGAGTATGGCAGGGTCTGCGAACGATTGATGCACTTCAATACACTCACCCTTTCGGGGATATATAAGGTAGGCATCAGGTATGCGCTTGATGGCCAGCAGCTCAGAAGGAGCGCCATTGAATACATCGATTCCATTCTTGGTAATGCTGTAGCCGTCTGCGGTTTTGGCAATCTCCCAACTGTGCTCATACTCCTTCGCGCCTCGGCAAACGATCACTATACCACTGATCAGCGAAATCGAAGCCAGTAGACGATTGTCTATTCCCCAGTCGGGATTGCAGGTGATATACCAAGCTGCAAGTCCCAGCTGAATAGTCCCCAGAACAATCGCGAACCAGAAGCTGGATGTTGGCTTGACGATGATCTTCATTTGATTCCGAGCACTATGATTGAACTACAGGTTGGGTTTGGGGTGACACAGCAGCCGGTTTGTGAGTAGGGGCATAGGCAACCAGAACTTCCGGAATCTACATCCTGCATGGACGGGCGGATTGTGGACCCCAGAGAATGGGAATTCAAGTCGATTGTGGGCGGGTGGGTATCCAATGGAGTTGCGACATTCCTGTCGCAACAAGAACCGGAGATTGTCGCGACAGGAATGTCGCGACTCCTGAACGCGAATTCAGTCCTCCGCGATGAAGGCGGCCCGCTTGGCGGATGGGACGGAAGGTTACGGCAACGTTTGGTGTGATGTCACCGCGTCATAGCAGTGAAACCGAAATGAAATTGAGATGATTATGGGCGGTTGCCATCCATGAGCTGTTCGGTTTTTTGGTGTTTGAATTTCTTAGCAACGAGGACTCGGACACCCTCAACTCCTCCCTCATAAAAAGGTCCATCGAGATTCGGAACCATCAATCTCCCGCCGTTACCACTGGAACAATGATGGCCGAAATATGTGTCAATCCTTCCATTATTATCCAGCAGCATGATCGTGCCACCTTGGGTCCACCCATGACTGCCTGTAGCGTAGCAGATGATCCATGTGCCATCAACATCATCTTTTCCAAGCCCCTCCATTCGGACGTAACCTTCCGGGAGAAAGTTCGCATCTTTGGTGCGATAAGAATCCCGAAACTGCCGCGTGATGGCATCAGCTTGTTGAAACGAACCTTCACCTCTGGGAGCGGGGTCGAACAAGGGTCGACTGTATATCGCTAATATGAAATCGATAAATGTAAGCGCTCCATGGAGCACCCGTTCCCAAGTCGACGGTAAAGGTGATAGACAGGCATGAATGACCTCTATCGTAGATTCCGATGCTGCCTCTTCCGTGATCCGTTCCGACAG
>JAIXPW010000051.1:0-55000 GCA_027485995.1 Verrucomicrobiaceae bacterium | reverse complement strand
GCCACTTGGTAACTCCAAAGTATACCAACGATATCCGATGCGAGTGGTGTCTGGTGAGTCCACGCCAAATTGGGCCAAGACCTTGCCTCCGTCGTTCGAGACTGCACCGAGGTCCGCCATCCACCAGCGGTTGTCGCCAAACACCTTGGTGCCGGATTCCAGGACTCGGTCGACGCTAAGCTTGGGACCTACTGCTCGAACTCGAATCAAAGTGGCGAAATCGGAGCCGAATCCCCGCGTCTTCATCACCTTCAAAAGTAGCGTCTGCCCGTCATCGCTTACGGCTGCTTCATCGACGTATTCGGGAGCGGCCAATCGGAACACCTCTTCGACACCGTTGAGCTGGAACACGGTTGAATCGCCATCCATCTTGAGACTCAATACTCGATCGTTCTCAAATCGCCATTCCGCCTTTCCCTGTAGGTGGTCTGCGAAATCCAGCGAGGTCTTATTGACTGTTACTCGACGCTCCACCCGTGGCTCTTGCCCGTGGACTGGCGACAGGAGAGTGAGTAAGCTCGCGAGAGCTAGGTTGAAGGAGATCTTCATTTTATTGGGCTAACAGTCTTGGTTCGTAGGATCAGACGTCTTGATATCAACGGGTTCCTACTTGTTCAGACCTTTCCAGAATTCCTTGATTTGACAAGGAATTTCAGGGTTTGGCGTGTGATATCGGGGTGTCGGGCATTAGGCTTATGAGGGGAAGGGACTTGGGCGGATATCAGCGGTGGGATTGGGGAGTCGACATGGGAAGGCTGGGGCATTGGGGCGGACGAAGATGCGGGTTGGAGACCCGTGGTCCTTTTTTGGGGGACGAGGAGGCGGGTTGGAAACCCGCGTTCCCTTTTTGGCGGATGAGGAGGCGGGTTGGAAACCCGCGTTCCTAGTTGGGCAGGAAATTCGTGTCCATTTCGCTCTGTTTGTGATTGGATCCGCCCGTTCCGCATGCCTCTCCTCAACGTCCAGAACCTGTCCACCCGCTTTCACACCCGCAACGGCATCGTCCATGCGGTCGATGATGTGTCGTTCTCGGTCGAGGCCGGGCAGACGCTTGGCATCGTCGGCGAGTCCGGTTCGGGGAAATCGGTGACCTGCTACTCGTTGCTCGGGCTCATCCCCCAGCCTCCCGGTCGCATCCACTCGGGCACGGCCCATTTCGACGGGATCGATCTTCTCAGCGCTTCGGAAAAGCAGCTCCGCAAGATCCGGGGCAAGCGGGTTTCGATGATTTTCCAGGATCCGATGACCTCGCTGAATCCCTTCATGAAGGTCAGCAGCCAGCTCACCGAGCCGCTGGAGCTCCACGAGGGGCTTTCGGGAAAGGCAGCGCTCGATCGCGCCATCGAGGCGCTGGCGGAGGTGGGCATCCACGAGCCTGAGAAGCGGGTCCACAGCTATCCGCACGAGTTTTCCGGCGGCATGCGGCAGCGCGTCATGATCGCCATGGCGCTGATCACCCGCCCCGAGCTGCTGATCTGCGACGAGCCCACCACGGCGCTCGACGTCACCGTCCAGAAGCAGGTGCTGGACCTCATCCGCGACCGCCAGAAGTCGCTGGGGACGGCGGTCATCTTCATCACCCACGACCTCGCGGTGGTTTCGGAGATGTGTGATCACATCAACGTGATGTATGCGGGTCGGATCGTGGAGAGCGCCACGAAGGACGATCTTTTCCGAAATCCCCGCCACGCCTACACCCGCAGCTTGTTGAAATCGATCCCGGCCTCGCATCCGAAGGGCGAGCCGCTCTACACCATCCCGGGACTGCCCCCGAGTTTGATCAGCCCTCCGGTCGGCTGTGCCTTCAGTCCCCGGAACCGCATTGGCGACGCATCCTTGTGCCTGACCGATCGCCGTCCGGATCTGGCGGAAATTTCTCCCGGCCACTACGCCCAGAACTGCCCGGGCTGCCTGAGCTGATCGGAGGCTTTCCTCAAAGCGCCTCGATGGCGGCCTTGATGCGGTCGGCGAGTTCCTGGTAGCCGGTCTTTCCCTGGGCCGCCGCGATTTCCTCCGGAGTCAGGCGGATGGGGTCGCCGACGGTCACGGAAATGCGGGCAAAGCGCAGACGCCCGGAGCCACGGGGCAGGGCCTCGCGGGCGCCACGGATGCGCACCGGCTGGATCACGGCTCCGGATTTCACCGCGACGAGGCCGATGCCCGGCTGGGACTGACCGATTTCCCCATCGAGGGTGCGTTCACCTTCCGGAAAGACCAGCACGCGCTCGCCGGCTTTCAACAGCTTGATGATCGTCTTGAGGCTGGCCATGTCCGGCCGGTCCTGATCGACGGGGATGGCATTCCACCGCGGATAAAGCCAGGCGAAGAAGCCGACAAAGAGCGTCTTCCGCGCGAGGTAGTGGATCTCGGTGCGGTAGAGATTTCCGATCAGTGGCGGATCGAGGAAGCTCTGATGGTTCGACGCCACCAGCACCCCTCCCTCGTGGACGATCTTTTCCTCATTGATGATGCGGAGGCCGAAGACTGAACGGAACGCCGCTCCGAGCGTCATCCAACCATACCAGTAGATCCATCTCATCATGATGATGCGGTTCGAAATTCAGGCGAGCTTCAGGCCTTGTTGCTTCAGGATTTCAATGGCAGCGGCCACTCCGGACTCGATGGTGTGATGGGAGGTATCGAGGATCGCCGCGCCTTCGGACACCATCAGCGGAGCATGAACCCTGCCACTGTCGGCCGCGTCGCGCTTCGCCACCGGATCATGTTCGCCGGCATCGCGGCGTCGGGCGGTGCGGACGTGCTCGTCGGCATCGACGTAGATCTTGAACGGCGTGTCGGGAAAGACGACCGAGCCGATGTCGCGGCCTTCCATGACAATGCTGGCGCGATTCAGGTAGTCGCGTTGGAGGGCGACGAGGGCCTCCCTGACTTCCGGCACGGCGGAAACCGCGGAGACGTTGGCATTGACGGCGGACGAGCGGAGTTCCTCCCCGGGATCGATGCCATCGACGGCGATGGTCGAGTAGGTGCCGTCATCGCCGCAGTCGAGGCGGGTGCGGTGCAGCAGGGCCACGACAGCGGCATTGTCATGCGGGTCCACGCCTTCCCGAAGCACCTTCCAGGTCACGGCGCGATACATGGCACCGGAGTTCACCATGATCAGCCCGAGCTTCTGGGCCAGCAAACGGGCGAGCGTGCTTTTGCCGGAAGCCGCGGGACCATCGATGGCGATGGCGACAAAGCCAGAATCTGGAGCGAGGGCGGAATTCACGCGTGGGTGAGGGTTTTCAGCTCGAAGTCGGCTGGCGAGGTGCGCTCGTGAAGGATCGCATCGAGATGGCGGGCAAAGCCGGGATAGGAGGTGTTCACGCAGTCGGTGTTGCGGATCACGGTTTCGCCGCTGGCGAAGAGTCCGGCGATGGCGAAGGCCATGGCGATGCGGTGATCGCCGAAGGAGTCGAGCTCGGCTCCGGTGAGCGGCTTGCCGCCCTGGATTTCGAGTCCGTCCTCGAACTCGGTCACCTCCGCGCCCATGCGGCGGAGATTTTCGACGACGGTGGCGATGCGGTCGGTTTCCTTCACCCGCAGTTCGCGGGCATTGCGGATCGTGGTGGTGCCCTGGGCCAGCGCGGCGGCGACGGCGATCACGGGGATCTCGTCGATGAGATTCGGGATTTCCTCGGGGAGCAGCGTGGTGCCCTGGAGGTCGGCGCCGTGGAGTTCGAGGTTGCCGATCGGCTCGCCTTCGGTCTGGTGCTCGACATCGAGAATGCGGGCTCCCATCCGGACCAGGACGGCGAGGATGGCGGTGCGGGTGGGGTTGAGGCCGACGTCCTTGATGAGAAGTTTCGAGCCCGGGATGGCGGCGGCGGCGACCAGCCAGAAGGCGGCGCTGGAAATGTCACCCGGCACAACGAAATCGCAGGATTCGGGAGTCTGGCCGCCATCGATCGAGATGGCATTCCCCTCGCGCACGGTGCGGACGCCGAAAGACTCGAGCATGCGCTCGGTGTGGTCGCGCGTCTCCGCCGGCTGGATGACGGTGGTCTTTCCGGGAGTGAAAAGGCCGGCGAGGAGGATGGCGCTCTTCACCTGGGCGCTGGCGACCGGCATGTCATAGATGATCGGGGTCAGACTTTTTCCGTGGATGCGCAACGGGGCGCAGCCGGGCTTTTCGCCGAGGGTCTCGATCTGCGCGCCCATCTGTTCGAGCGGCTTGGTGATGCGGCCCATCGGTCGGGAGGAAAGCGAGGCATCGCCGAAGAGTTCGGTGGTGAAGGGCTGGGGGGCGAGGAGTCCGGCGAGCAGGCGCATGCCGGTGCCGGAGTTGCCGCAGTCGATGGGGGCGGTCGGGGCTTCGAGCTTCATCGAGCGGCCTTCGATTTTCATCGAGATCGGGCCGTAGCCTTCGAGTTCCTCGAGGACCTCGACGCGGGCCCCGAGGGCCTGCATGGCCTTGAGCGTGTTGAGGCAGTCCTCGCTGGGCAGGAAGTTGGTGACCTTGCAGGTGCCATTGGAGAGGCCGGCAAGCATGGCCGCACGGTGGGACATGCTCTTGTCGCCGGGGACGCGGAACTCGGCATGCAGCTTGGTGATCGATTTGACGCGGAATTCCGACATGAAGGAGGACTAGAGGTTGGACGAAAGGGCATCGCGCCTGGACTTGGCGGCCGCCAGCCAGCGGCGGACATTTTCATGGTCGCCACTCTCCACGAGGGCAAGCATTTCGCGCAATTCGTCGATGGTGTCACGAAGCGGCGCGACCACGGCGGCGCGGTTTTCGCAGAGGATCTCCGCCCACATCGTCGGATCGCCGCCGGCCACCCGGGTGGTGTCGCGAAGGCCGCCGCCGCCGAAGCGTCCGTCCTCCGGAGTGCGCAGGGCAACCATCGCGCCTGCGGCGGCGAGGACATGCGGGAGATGGGAAATGCGTGCGACGAGCTCGTCATGGGCCGTCGAGGTGAGCCAGGAGGTCCGGCAGCCGACGGATTTCCAGAAGTGTTCGAGTTTCTCGCAAAGGGCCTCGCTGGCCTCCTGATCATTGGTCATCAGACAGGCTGCATTTTCGAATAGGGTGGGCAGGGCGGCCTCGATGCCACCGCGTTCGGAGCCGGCCATGGGATGGCTGCCGATGAATGGGATGCAGTGAGGTGACAAGAGGGGCGGCAGGGTGGCGTGGACCATGCCTTTCACGCTCCCGACGTCGGTGACCAGCGTGTCAGCGCCGAGACCTGCGAGAATCGATTTCGAAATCAAATCCGGCATCGCCCCGACCGGCACGGCGAGAATGACCAGGTCCGCGCCGTGGAGGGCCTGCTTCAGATCGGAGGTCGCCCCGGAGATCCCGGCGACTCTGGCCTGGGCAGTGGTTTCCTCGCGACGCGACCAAAGGCTGCAGGCCGGCCCGGCTGATCCAGATGACAAGGCCATGGCGAGCGATCCACCTAACAGACCGCCGCCCAGAATGGCGACCTTGTTGAACTCACTGCTCATCGGAACAAGAAGCGGCCGGATCCGCGGAACGAACCCGGCCTGCTGGAAATGATCTGGCTTTCCCCGATCCGACCGGGCTTACGGCACGCGGAAGCGCTTCTGATCGGCAGGGGGATAGGTGGGGTCTTGAACGAGGGTGCCGCTTGGGATGTCCCGGACGTCCACCATCTTGTTGTTGTAGGGACTGAAGACGAAGCCTTCCTTGCCTGGAACCGGATTGGCGTAGGGCCACTCCTTCTTCGGGGTCTTGGGATCTGGCTTCGGCTGGCCCTCGCCGCCCGGAGTGCCACCCGGCTTATCGGGAGTCTTGCCGAGAAGTTCCTCCTGCTTCTTTTTCTCTTCCTCCGCCTTTTTCTTCAGCTCCTCCTCCTTCTTCTTCGCTTCCTGCTCTTGAGGGGTGAGAACCTTGGCAGGGGGCTCAATGCCTCCCGAACGCCGGCCATCACGGGGCCCCTCTGGATAGGGAACACAGGAAACCAAGAGGGAGCCGCCGATGAGGACGGATGCGGTCAGAAGTCGTGAAGTCATGGCTGGGAAGTTGATCGATTTCGGGGGCGGCGCGGATTCAACGCCGCCTTCCACACAGGAGGATGATTAAACTCCGCCCGCCCCGCGTCAAGCAGTCGAATCATCCACACTCACCGCTTTTCATCTTCCCGTCGTCGGGCTAGGGATTCGTTCGGAAGATGGAGACGCTGCGCGAACGATTGCTGGACTGGATGAGGGGAGGCTCCGGCTTCCTTTCGTTCGACGAGGCGGCACGGATGGTCTTCCAGCATCAGTTCGAGCGGAATGCAGCGTACCGGGCCTATGCAAGGTCGCTCAACAAGACACCGGCCATGGTTGGGAGCTGGCAGCAGATCCCCGCTGTGCCGACCGATGCCTTCAAACTCCGAGACTTTCCCCTCGCCTGCTTTCCCACCGAAAAAGCCGCGAAGGTCTTTCGAACCTCCGGCACCACCCGGGAGATCCGCGGCGAGCACTGGATGAGCGATCTTTCCCTCTACGAAGCCTCGATCCTCGAAGGCTGGAAGCATGCCGGACTGCCTGCACCGACGAATCCATGGTTCCTATCCCCTTCCCCACTGGAGGCTCCGGACTCGTCGTTGGTCCACATGTTCTCCACCCTCAAGCGGCATCACGCGCCGGGGGCCGCCGGACGATGGATGATCGATGGCGAGGGACGGATCGAGGTTTCCCTGCTGGCAAATGAAGACCGTCCGGTGGTCCTGTTCGCCACGGCGATCGCCCTTCTCCGCTGCATGGAGTCGGGCAAAAGCCCGCCCTTGCCTCCAGGGTCCTGGATCTTTGAAACCGGCGGCTACAAGGGACTGAAGGTGGCGCTGGAGCCCGAGGACTTCAGGGAT
Organism: Verrucomicrobiaceae bacterium; assembly: GCA_027485995.1. Taxonomy (GTDB): domain Bacteria; phylum Verrucomicrobiota; class Verrucomicrobiia; order Verrucomicrobiales; family Akkermansiaceae; genus Luteolibacter. Next base: position 48,179 of record JAIXPW010000051.1, on the reverse strand, counting down.
CAGGTCTCCGCTGCCTTCGCCGTGCCGCGCGACAAGCTGCTCAACGAGTATGGCATGACCGAGCTGAGCTCACCGTTTTACGCCTGGTCGAACGAGGACCGCCATCGGGGCAGCCCGTGGACCCGCATCCGGGTGATCGATCCTGAGACCGGCCTGAAATGTGAACCAGGGCAGATCGGTTACCTCGAAATTGTGGACCTGGCCAATCTCGACTCCGTCGCGGCCATCCGCACCCAGGATCTCGCGATCGCCCACGACGATCGATCCTTCACCCTCCTCGGTCGCGATCCCGGGGCCCTGCCGCGCGGCTGTTCCCGGCGTTCGGATGACCTGATTTCCCGCTCATGAGGCCCACCGACCTTCGCATCCGGGCTCTCGCCGCCTGCAACGACCTGCTGGAGCCCTGGATCGGGCCGTTCGACGAAGCTGCGTTGCGGTCCCTCATCGCCTGCCAACTCGGCTCCGGCGCTGTCCTGGATGAATGGATTCCACGCGGCGATACCCGCTGCCGGGCCTTCCCGCTTTCGCCGCTGCTCCACATCGTCAGTGGCAACACGCCACACGCCGCCTTTCAATCCGTGGTCAGAGGCCTCTTGGTCGGCAGCCACAATCGGGTGAAACTCCCTTCGTCCGGACTTCCGGTGTTCGAGGCCTGGATCGAGGGCCTGCCGCCGGAACTGGCGGATCTGATCGAGGTCCGGCACGACCTGCCCGATGACTGGCTGAAGGCCGCAGGAGCGGTCGTCTTCGGAAATCAGGCAACCCTCGAGACCTTTCGCGACCTGCTTTCACGTCCGCTCGCCCTGATCGAACATGGACCGAAGCTAAGCATCGCCGTGATTTTCCAGCCGGATGAGATCGCGGCCGGTCTCGCCGCCACGGACATCCTCAGCCACGACCAGCTTGGCTGCCTGTCGGTTCAGTCGATCTATGTGGATGCCGCCCCGGAGAAGGTCAGATCCTTTGCGGCCCAGCTGGCCAAGGCTTTGGAAATGGCGCGTCCGGCCCATCCGCGAGGTGCGATCAGCCTTTCGGATTCGGGTGCCATCTCGAATGCCCGCGAGCTGGCCAGATTCCGCGCGGCCAATGGCGAGGATGTGGCGCTCTGGCAAAGTGAGGGAGATACCGGATGGACGGTCGTTTACGATCATGAACCGCGCCTCAGTCCGGGCCCGCTCCATGGCTTTGTGACCGTCCACCCGCTGCCGTGCGAAGCGCTTTTGCGGGATTGCCTGGGACCGGAAGTCCGGCATCTCTCCACCGCTGCCATCCATCCCTTTCAGGACGACTTTGCAGATCGACTCGACGCCCTGGAAATTCCAAGAATCTGCCCGCTTGGTCGGGCGCAGAAACCGCCATTGTTCTGGCACCACGACGGACGCCCGCCGCTGGCCGATTTGGTGATCTGGAAAGATCGCAGCCCCTGAGACCTGAAACGCCCATGACTGATCCACCCATCGTTGCCGAAGGCCTGCTTCTTGAACACATCGGACCTATCCTCTATCGCGCCACCCTGCCGAACGGGAAAGAGGTGATCGCCCATCTTTCGAAGCCACTGACCGACGCCGGAGCCGTCTTCGAACCGGGCACACGCGTCCGGATGGAACTGACTCCCTATGACTTCGACATCGCCCGGATCACCGGAACCCCGGCAGCTGAACTGAGGAACGATCAAGCGAGCGCCTGAAAATGAAGCGGCCCGACTGACTCTCCCCGGGAAAACCCAAAAACCCAGAGGGAAAATTCAATCGGGCCGCCTGCTTGTGTCGCGACACGCGCTGCATAAGCGAAAACCTAGAACCGAGTCAAGACTTTCTCGAAAGTTTTTTCTGACCAACTCAAATCAGCTCGCGGTTTCTACCAATAGAACGCCGCGCACGGCCGGATTTGCCTGCAAAAGAAGATTCCACTCAGGGCCTCGCCTGGATTGCGGCTTCGGCCCGTTCGATCAGCACGCGCATTTCCGCGTCCGCTCCATTCCGTGCGGCATTGATGGCGGCCAAGGAGGCCTTTCCGCCCACACGTGCGAGCAGCCTGAGGGCTGAATGCTTGACCGGCGAGTTCGCCTTTTCCATGCGGGCAAGGATGAGGGGCTCGATCGGTTGGCCGAGTTCGCCATACAATTGTTCCCAAACAGTGGGATCCGCCGCCCACAGCTTGTCCAGGATCGGGGCGACATTGACCGCCCGGCGCGAGACCAGGAAGGAAATCATTTCCCTGGGTGGGATCGTGGTGTTGATGTCGAGCCTCTGAAGGGCCGACACCGCTGCGGCGATCGCTTTCTCGTCACCGGGCTCTGACCAGGTCATCAGGGCACGGCAGATGTCGCCCAGCATTGGGATGTCCGCCTCCTTGAGGAGCTGGACCAGGCGCCGGTTGATGTCGTCCCGGTAAAGCTTGGGCTCGGCCTCCGCCAGGCGCTTGACCGCCTTTCTGGCACGCTCCAGATCGATGCTGTCCAGCTCGCGGCGGTTGAGTTCGTAGAAGGCGGGATCGCCCTTGTCCTGGAGCTTGTCCGCATCGCCTTCGACGAAAAGATTGTTGTCCACCACCACCTCGACCACCCCAAGGTTGGCATGGATGCGCATGGACTCGCGATCATGGCCCACTTTAACGGCCGCTTCGGCGATCAGATCGATATTGTCGGGCACTCCGGAAAGCACCATCAGCCAGTCCTCACCATCCCGCGGATAAATTGAGGACGAGAGATCCGCACCCGTCGAGCGGATCATGTAGTCGCGCACCAGCAGCTTGTTGCTGACGCGCAGTTGGCGGAACCAGACACCAAACGCACGGCTGCTGCCATTGGTGGAAAGCATGGTGTTCTCCTTGATCAAGGGTTCCAGTCCGATCTGTTTCGCGAGGTCCGAGGTTTCGTCCTTGACCTCCTTGGGCGCCTCAGATTCCCGCGTCACAAGAACGCCGGTACCGAGCGGAGTGGATGCTTCCTGAAAGAAATGCGGCAGCGACAACAGGACACCGCTGGCCATCAGGGAGAACATCAAGGCCTTCCTTCGGGCCCGTGGATTGCCATAGACAATCATGATGCTGCCGACCAGCCCGGCGAAGCCTGCGAGCGCAAAGCGGGAAGTCATGTCGAATCCGTCCAGGGCTCCATTCCTTCTCGCTCCCAGGGTGAGCAGGAGGGTGGCGATCGCCATGCCGCATGCGCCGACCACCGCCGCCATTGTCCTCTGGGGCGCTGGGGGTTCAAATGCCTCGTGGGCGGGCAATTCCGCATAGCTGACGGTCTGGATGTTCGGCAGGACGGCCGGTGCATGCGGGACGCGGGCGAACCCATCGAGGCGGGAATCCCGCCTTTCACCGGGGTAGAACTTCTTCGTCCTCAGGATCGATTCTGCGTCGATGCGGAAGCGGTGCTCGCATGTGCCGCACTCCACCATGCGATCGCGCAGATCGCTCCCGACCTTGAATCGTTGGCCACAGGCCGGGCAGCGGATCTGCAATTGTTCCGGGTCTTCTTCGTTCGGAAGCATGAGTGGAGGCAGCATCGTTGGAACCCTGGCACTTGGCAATACCAAGCATTGACTTGCCGCGCCGCGATCCTGCCGTTAGGCAACAGGCATGCTTGATGAAATCCGAGATCTGCTGGTGCTCCAGGACCGTGACCGCCGCCTTGCCCTGATTGCCAAAGATCTTGAAAAACTCCCGCAGGAGGAGTCCCGCGCGCGCAACAAGCTGTCCGGCGACCAGGCCGCCGTGAAGCAGGCTCACGACGCCCTTCAGGCGAACGAGTTGGTGTTGAAAAAGATCGAACTGGATGCCGAAACCCGCCGCACGACGATCAAGCGTTTGAAGCTCCAGCAATTTGAGACCCGCAAGAACGAGGAATACCAGGCGCTGGGTCACGAAGTGGTGCGCTACGAGAAGGAGGTCGATGAATTTGAAACGCGGGAACTCGAATGCATGGAGACCTCCGACGCCCTGCGCGCCACCCTCGCCGGGGCGGAAGCCGCTTTGAAGAAGACCAAACAACTCGTCGATGAGGATCTGGCCTCGATCGCCGAGCGGAAGAAAAATCTTCTGGCCGAGCAGTCCGAAGTCCGGGCCGAGCGCATCCGATTGGCCGAAGCGACCTCTCCCACGATCCTCCCCCTCTACGAACGGCTGCTCAAGTCCAAGGACGGGGTCGCGATTTCCCCGCTGCACGAGGGTCGCTGTGGAGGCTGCCACATGAAACTGATTTCATCGACCGTGATCAAGGTCATGTCCGGAAAGGAAGTCGCCCAGTGCGAGGACTGCGGACGGATCCTCTATCCGGATTAGTCCAGTTGGTCCAACTCCCTCCGGTGCTCCTCGAGCACGACCAGGGAAGATACTGCTGCGGGGCGGAGGGCGGATCGGGCGGCAGTCTTTAGGTCGTCCCAGTGAACCCCGGTCAGATTGGTCACGAAAAAAAACCCCCGAGCGAATGAGCCCAGGTGCAGCTTGGATCCGCAGGTGCATCCGCTGAATTGACCCTCAAGATCAATCAGTTCTTCGGATTCGCCTGCCCTACCCGGTCAGTGCCTGAAGACCCGCCCCCCTCAGCTCGATTGCCCGAAGCGTCTTTCCAGCTCACGAATCGAGAACTCGGTGAGGGTCGGGCGTCCATCCGGGGCACAGTAAGGCAGCTCGCAGGCAAACAGGGACTCCAGCAGGGCCGGGGTTTCAATCATCCGGATGGACTGGCCGATGGCAGCCCTTCGGGCGAGTAGCTTGGCGACCCTCTCATGGGCAAAACGGCCGCTGGGAACGGCCTCGTGGAGCAGTTCGTCGATCAATGCGCTGACGAACGACCTGGGATCCGCCACACCGAGGCAGGCTGGCAGGCTCCTGACTTGGATGGTGTTTCCCCCAAAGGGCTCCACCTCGATTCCACTGGTCGCGAGCGAGTTTCGCTCCCTTACCAGAAGCTCGTGGTCGCGCGGGTCCAACTCGATCAACTCCGGAACCAGCAGCCCTTGGGATTCCAGTCCGCTTTCCCGGCTGGCCAGCAGCTGCTCGTAGAAAATCCGCTCACGTCCCGCCCTGGGATCGAAAAGCACCAGTCCGTCCTCGCTCTCCAGCAGGACGAAGCGCTGGTGGAGCAGCCCGATCGCGCGGAACGTCGGCACGGCGGGACCGGCTGGCATCGGAACGGCGGTGACCTCAGGGGCCTGAACCACCTCAGGCATCGGAAAGCTGCGCTGCACGGCGGCAGGTGCGGGCCAGGTCCGAGTGAATTGAGGGGCAGGCTCGGCTGCTGGAGTGCGAGTCAGGGGGAGCACTTCCTTCGGTCGCAATGCCGCCGTCACGGCCTCGACAATCACCTCACGGATATCGATCGGCCGATGAAAGCGCACCTCGCGCTTGGCCGGATGCACGTTCACATCGACCAGATGTGGCTCAAGATCGATCCAGATCCACGCCGCCGGATGGAGGCCATCTGCGACCGCACCACGAAATCCCTCCGCAAGCGCCCGGGAAATGATCGAGTCTTCGACCGGTCTGCCGTTGAGCAGCACGCATTGATGCCGCCTCCCCTTCCTGGCATGGATGGCGGGAAGCACGAAGCCCTCGACCGACACCCCGTTGCCGTGGGTCATCGGCACCTCCACCAGTTCGGAAGCGGTTTCAGGACCCAGCAAGTGCCGCACCCGATCCAGTGCCCGCGCGGCAGGAGGAAGATCGAAGACCTCCCGCTCATCGCGGCGGAAGCGAAACCGCACCCCCGGAGCCGCCAGGGCATGCAGCCGCAACTGGTGCTCGATGTGCGCGGCCTCGGTGGCCTCCGCTCGCAGGAACTTCCGCCGGGCCGGCATATTGAAAAACAGCGCACTGGCCTCGATCAGGGTGCCCGGCGCGCATCCGGCCTCCTGCACCGCACGGACCCGACCGCCATCGACCAGGATCTCCGTGCCGGAAAGCGAATCCCTTTCCCGCGTCAGCATCCGGAAACGCGACACGCTGGCAATGCTCGGCACCGCCTCGCCGCGAAAGCCCAGCGTGCGGATCGTCGCGAGATCACCCGACTCCCGGATCTTGCTGGTCGCGTGACGCTCCAGGGAAAGCAAGGCGTCCTCCTTCGACATCCCGCAGCCGTCATCCAGCACGCGGATCCGGGCTGCGCCGCCGCGCTCGATCTCCACGAGGATCTCCCCCGCCCCGGCGTCGATGCTGTTCTCGACAAGCTCCTTCACCACCGAGGCCGGACGTTCCACCACCTCACCCGCCGCCACCTGGCTGGCGAGAATGTCGGGGAGGACTCGAATCTTCGGCATCGGTGGGAGTGTTTTGGAGCAGCGGGTAGCTCCTAGAAAGGGGAAAGTCTACTCGGCAGGAAGTTCGGGAAAAACAGGACCTATAATGCCTATAGGACCCATACGTCCGCCCCCCCCCTCACCGCGTCTCCCACCGCTCGTCGTGATGCGCCGTCGACTTCGGCTCCAAATGGGAAATCACCCGGCCATCCGGGCTCAGCATCGCGGCCACGCTGGCCTCGACCTCGGTGGCGAGTTCGTGGGCCTGGCCGACGGTGAGGGCGTCGTCGCAGACGAGATGAAACTCCACCCAGTGCACCCGACCCGAATGACGATGCCTGAAATTGTGAAATGACATGCCGCGGGCCGCGCACTCGCGGTCGAGCAGGGCGCGGATGTTTTTCTCAGCTTCAACATCAGTCTCGTCGAGCAGGCCGCCGAGGCTTTCGCGGATCAGCTTGAAACCGGTGCGCAGAATGTTGAGCGAGGCCAGCATGGCGGCGATCGGGTCCCACCATTTCCAGCCGGTCAGCACGATCAGACCGAGGGCCACGAGCACCGCCACGCTCGACCAAACATCAGTCAGCACATGCAGGCCGTTGGCTCGAATCAAGGCGGACTGGCGACGTTTTCCCACCCGGATCAAGGCCAGCCCGAGCACCAGGTTCACCCCGGCGGCGGCGGCGGTGATGGCCACCCCGAAGGAGATGTTGTCCAGGGTCACGCCGAAGATGCACTGCCGGACGGCTTCATAGATGATCAGCACGGCGGCGGCGGAGATCATCGCGCCTTCAAATCCGGACGACAGGTAGGAGACCTTGTCGTGTCCGAAGTGATGGGTTTCGTCGGCCGGCTTGTGGGCCAGACGCAGCGCCCAAACGGCAAATCCCACGGCGAGAAGATGGACCACGGACTCAGCGGCGTCGGAGTAGACCGCGGACGATCCGGTGACCGCCGCCGCAGTGATCTTCGCTCCGAGCAGGACCACCGCCACCACCAGGGAAAGGTTCATCACCCGCTTCTGTTCCTCAAAGTCACCACTCACGTGATCAAACATGCCGCGTCCACTTGAGAACCGCAATCATCCCATGCGGGAAATGCATTCATGTTCCGCCCGATCTTCCTATGTTCGATCAAAGCCGCCATTGTTGAACGCCATTTCGTGGGCTTCCTCGACTTTCGATGTCTCCCTGACCCATGCGATGGCGCTTCCGAAATGGTCGGAGCCCTTCTTCTCCCATCGCGCTTCTACGGGGAAGATAGTAGTCGGGCAACCCGGTCAGGTCGCTGCAGATCAGGAGGCGGATTGCATTCCCGGTCCGGACTTGCTCTTTGAGTACGAAGAGCATTGTCAGGCAGCAGAGTGACCTGTGTGGATGCCCAGCCCCTCCATACGCGCTCCTGATCAGTTTCCAGGCCCAACCGGCGGTGCGGACTGGCGGAGTTACTTCGGGCAATGGATTCTCCTTTCAGATCCCGTTGCTGGCATGAATGCCGCCACGAACCACTCACCCAGATCCACGATTCCACTGAGGAAGTCCGAGCCTGCCCATCCCCATCTCACGCCGTTTGAGGATCATCGCGAGCCCTCAAGCCTGATCGCCGCCGAACGACCGTGGGCATCGAGCCCCTCGATCCGCGCGAACTCCTCGACAACCTCCAGCGACTTCCCGACCGCCTTCTTGTCGAGTCGGACAATGCTGGTGCGGCGCTGGAAATGATCCGCCCGCAGACCCGAGAAGGACCTGCCAGCCCCGCCGGTAGGCAGGGTGTGGCTCGGTCCGGCGAGGAAATCCCCGACCGCGACCGGCGAGTCGTTGCCGACATAGATCGCACCCGCCGTGCGGATCTGGGCGAGACGTTTTGTTTCATCGGCACAGATCAGGGAAAGGTGTTCCGGTGCGAAGTCATTCACGATCGCGATTGCCTCATCGAAGGACTTCACATGCAGCAGGAAGGTTCCGGATTTCAGGACATCCTGGATGATCTTGCTGCGGGAAAGCGTAGCGAACTGCTTCTCGACAGCCTTGATGACCTTACCCAGCAACGCCTTCGAGTCGGTGAGAAAGCCGACCACGCTGTCGCCACCGTGCTCGGCCTGCGCCAGGAGATCGGCCGCGATGAAGTCCGGGTTTCCGGTCTTGTCCGCCAGGATCAGCACCTCGCTCGGTCCAGGAAGAAGGTCGATCGCCACAGCCCCCACAAGCTGGCGCTTGGCCTCCACGACAAAACGATTGCCCGGGCCAACGATCAGATCGACCGGCTGGATCGACTTCGTGCCGAGGGCCATGGCGGCGATCGCCTGCGCGCCGCCGACCTTGATGACCTCCGTGGCTCCGGCCTGTCTGAGAGCATAGAGCAACGAGGGATTCACCTTTCCATCCGGTCCGCAAGGTGTGGCTCCGAGAATCTGAGGAACCCCGGCGGCCTTGGCGAATCCGGCTGTCATCAGCGCAGTGGAAACCAGCGGGGCCTTGCCTCCCGGTACATAGACGCCGACCCTGTCGAAGGGCACAAAACGCTCTCCGACCTGAGCCCCTTCCGCGTTCTTGAACGACCAGTCCTTGCGCAGGCTCTTCTTGGCGAAGGCGGTGATGTTTTTCAGGCTGCGGGCAACCGCCTTGCGCGTGGCCGGGGTCACCGCCTCGGCCGCAGCGGCGAACTCCTCTTCCGTGACAAACAGCTCCTTCTGCCCGAGTGTGGCTCCATCGAAACGCTTGGTGAAAGCCAGCAGCGCGGCATCCCCTTTCGAGGCAACCTCGGAAATGATTTCCCCGACGAGATCACGCACCGCCGGATCCGGGATGGCTCGGCGGTTGAGGCGTTTGACAAACGAGGCGTAGGCAGGGTCGCTGTAGCTGAGAATCTTCATCGGGGGCGCGCGCACCATGGAGCCTAATCCGACATCCGCCAAGCCCGATCCTGCTCCTCGCGGATTCGGGTTCCGTGGTCCGCCCTCATTGACCACCCCTGAGTGTTTTTGCAGGCCTGTGTCTTTTCGTTTGCCAGCCTGCGAGGCCTGATTAGAGTCCTCCCGACTGCTGTGTTCGTTCGCTCTGGCAAGCGTGCCCGAACCTATGCTATATACTCGGGAGCATTACTCCGGCCAATCAGGTCATGCCTTTCAGGACGACCACCTACACCGGACGCTCCCACCTAGTGGGCTCTTTGGAACGTGGCTCACCTCGCCTTGAACGGCACAGCGGTCACCCCCTTTTTTGGAGAAAGCACGAAATTCGAAGTCTGAAATTCGAAACGTAGAATCTTCCGATTGATGAAACGACTTTTCCTCCATCTGTCCGCTCTGGCCTCCACATTCGTCCTGCTGAGCTGCTACCAGTCGGAGACGGTCATTCATCTGAACAAGGACGGCAGCGGCACGATCACGCAGGAGATCCACTCGTCCGATGGGATCAAGGTCGTCGTCAACGACCCGTCAGCCGAAAACACCACTTCAAACGAGGTCGACAGCCTGGGATTTCACGACGACGACGAGAAAGCGAAGGCCGCCGACATGGGCGAAGGTGTTGCGTTTGAGAAGATCGAAGCGCTCGGCCCGCAGGCATGCCGAATCACCTTCAAATTCTCGGACATCAACAAGCTGGGGCTTTCTACGGGATTTCTGAGCACACCCGTCGGCCAACCTGGGCCCGACATGGAGAAGGGCGAGCGCACCACCTTTTCCTATGTCGACGGGAAGTTGACCGTTCATCTTCCCAAGGCTCAGGAAAAAAAGCAGGACTCCTCGGAGCCTGCAAAATCCGATCTCGCGTCGGAACAGGAAGCGGAACTGATCAAGCTCGAATCCACCATCAAGATCAAGGTGTCCCTTGAAGTGGAAGGCGGCATCGCCAAGACAGACGCCACCTATCCCGGTGACAAGGCCATCAGTCTCATCGACCTGGATTTCACCAAGCTCACGAAAGATCCAGCATCCTTCAAGAAGCTCATGGATCTGTCGGAAAGCTTCAGGAGTTTTGAGAAGGCCTCGCACGGTCTTGATGGCGCGAAGATGGAGCCCAAGGAAGAGGTTTCGGTGATTCTGAGATGAGATCTTTTCGTCTGCAATCGCGGCGCCTTGACTTTCCGAATTGGCATCTGGGAGACGCCGATAGGAGTAGAGCTCAATGCTTCCCAACGTCCTTGCGGGTGGGAACGAAAATCCATCGTTGAACGCTTGTTCACGGCGGGCAAGGGGTGAACTGAAATTTTCCGTCAGACATCATGCGGGATGCCATCGCCGTCCCATCTTGGACCTGATGGTCGAATCGAACCAGTGGGTCTTAACCGCAGCAGGCTTGGCGTTTCGAAACCGCCGCCACGATGGCCTCGTCATCCAGCCGATTTCCGGGCAGCTGCCTTGAGCCTCGCCGGAACCTTCATGCCCTCCCTCTCAGCCAGCGCTGCGGCCCGTTTGTCGAAAGTCCAGAACTCGGAGCATCCCAGCTCGAGAGCGCTGGAGACGTGAATCAGATCGTAAGCACGGCAGCCGTGTTTCGCCGTGTTCCGGATGGTGAGTTCTGTGGCGCGGCGGGACAGCACCCGGTTGTCCAGATCCGCTATCCGATAGACCAAGCCATCGACCAGATCGCTCTGGAAATCCGCGTGGGCGAGGGCCGCCTGTTCCGGTGTGATGCGTGGATGGGGCGGATTCTTTCCGAAGAACACATAGAGTTCCAAGGCGCTGGCCAGTTCGATCTGAAGCAGCCAGGTGATGGGAAGGGGTTCGACCTGTCGTTGATAAACGCCTTCGATCAGATCATCAGTGCCTTCGCTCGCCAGTTGCGAAAGATAGATCCGAGCGAGAAAACTCGTGTCCGCGTAGGCTCTCATTCGCCTCGAATGGCTTTGTCAACAAGCGCACAGATATCAGGGTGGATTGGAACAGGCGTGATCCGGTTTCGGCGCGCCGCAAAATCCGGCCACTCAGGTTTCTTCGCGGCGGGAGGAGCGGCATGTCTGGGCACGAGACAAAACTCCCTTCCATCCCGGTGCCGGATCAGGATCTCTCCCTCCTTTTCACACTTTTCAAGAACGGCGGCGGTGTTGCGGTGAAGCTCACGAACGGTCACAATGCCCATGTCAGACATTCCCCCAACCGGTGTCACACGTCAAGCCTTCCCCCGTCCCACAGGCTCCCGCCGCGTTTTTTCGTGCCATTCGTGGGTTCCCTGCTTCACTCCCCCCACAAACGATGGCCGAACCCCCAACGGAAGAAACCATTCTTCTCGTCGATCCCGATCATGATTTCCTCGATTGGGCGACGAAGCATCTGTCTGCCCGGAACCTGCGGATCCTGCGGTGCGACAATGCACAGAATGCCCTGAAAGTCGTAGAGAAGACCCATGTCGATGTGGTCATTGGAGCCCTTGCTCTGGAGCCCTTCGATGGTCTTGAGCTGCTGACCCGGCTGCGCCAGCAAAGCCCACAGACGCTGGTGATCCTCACGGCGGGATTCCCCACGACGGGACAGATCATCGAAGCCACCCAGAAGGGCGCACATGACGTGCTTGGGAAAGAGTCACTGGCCTTTGAACTGCGCCCGGTGGTCGAGTCCGCGCTTCAAACCCTTGAAGACCGCCGCAGCGCGGAGCAGCCGGTGGCGGACCTCCCGACCCTGGATGGCCGGGTCAAGATCATTGGGGTTTCCCGTGTCCTTCAGGATGTATTCAAGATGGTCGGTCGCGTGGCCCGTTCCGACGCACCCATCCTGGTCTCCGGGGAAAGCGGCACCGGCAAGGAACTCGTCGCGAAGGCGGTCCACGAATACAGTCCACGCCGACAAAAGGAGCTGATCACGATCAACTGCGGGGCGATTCCTGAGAACCTCCTCGAAAGTGAGCTCTTTGGACACGAAAAGGGCTCATTCACCGGAGCCATCGCCAAGCGCGAGGGCCGCTTCGAGCAGGCTGACGGCGGCACGCTTTTCCTCGATGAGATCGGCGACATGCCGTTGACGATCCAGGTGAAACTGCTCCGCGTGCTACAGGATGGGACCTTTTCTCGAGTCGGCTCCAACGATACGATTAAAACGGACGTTCGCGTCGTCGCAGCCACTCACAAGGACCTGACCGCCGAGGTCGCGGCGGGCCGTTTCCGTGAGGACCTTTACTACCGCCTCAACGTCATCGAACTGCGGATTCCGCCACTTCGCGACCGTCTCGAGGACATCCCGCTGCTGGCGGAGTATTTCCTGCAACGCATCACGCGGAAGAACGGCATGGCCCGCATCCGTCTGACCGGAGAGGCGGTCGCCGCGCTCCAGCAGCACAATTGGCCGGGCAATGTGCGCGAACTGGAAAACACGATTGCCCGGGCCTGCGCCCTGGCCTCCTCGACCATCCTGCTTCCTGCCGACATTCCGCTGTCGGCGGCTCCCGGGGCTTTGCGCAATGTCGCTGGAGATGCCATTGACCGCCTGTTGAATGCGGCCCCTGCCGGCATCAAGGTGATCGACTGGCTCTCCCGCGAGGTGGCGGGCCGCGTGCTGGACCGTTCGAACGGCGACATGAAGGAAGCCTCGATCACCCTCGGCGTCACGGCGGCCGAATTGAGAAAACTCCTCGCTGAATCAAATTGATGTTCCGAGTCCTCGACCATCCGCTGATCGCAACGGAACTGACCCGTCTGCGCGAGCCATCGTGCCCGACCTCGGAGTTCCGGCAAAGGATGCGCCGCATCGCCTCGCTGATGGCTCCCTACGTCACCGAGCTTCTGGGAACCGAGGTCGTCGAATGCCGGACTCCGCTGGAAATCACCACCGGAAAGAGGCTGACCCAGTCGATCGTCCTGGTGCCGATCATGCGGGCCGGGCTTGGATTTCTCGATGGTTTCCTGGATCTCATTCCGGAGGCTGCGGTTGCCCACATCGGTCTGGCGCGGAATGAGGAAACCCTCCTCCCTGAGCCCTACTACATGAAGCACCCGCCGTCCCTGGCCGGGAAATTCGTGCTGCTGCTCGATCCCATGCTGGCCACCGGAGGCTCGGCCGTTGAAGCGGTGCGGAACCTGCGCGAAGCGGGAGCGGATCGAATTGCCTTCGCCTGCCTGGTCGCCGCGCCGGAAGGATTGGCCACCTTTTCAGAAGCCTGCCCGGAGATCCCGGTCTATGCCGCAGCGCTGGATCGCTGCCTGAGTGAGCGGGGCTACATCCTGCCGGGTCTCGGGGATGCCGGTGACCGCTTGTTCGGAACGGGAGCATGAGATTCCGCCGCATCTCCACTGGCCAGAAGCGCGGATTCCGCCTAGGGTCCGGCCTCCCGATGATTGCGCGGTCGATCCTAATCAGCCTGCTGTCGGTGTCCCTCCTCCAGGGGGCCACGGCGCTGAAGGACCTTGCCGCCTACACCCAGGGGCTGGAAGCCCTCGACTCCCGGCTTTGGGAGATCGCGGAAAACCGCTTCGAGGAAGCGCTGAAAACCCCCGACCTCTCCGCAACGGACCAACGGATCCTCCGATTGAAGCAACTTGAAACCTGGATTCGGGGTGATCGTTCTGCCGAGGCCATGGCCAGGCTCAACGAAGCCGCCTGGGCCAACGATCCCGAGACCTACTTCTGGAAATCGCAGGCTCTGGCGGGACTCGGCCGTTACCGCGAGGCGTCGGAGGGACTGGCTCCCGCGATCTCGAACGACAAGGCGGCCCATCGCAGCGAAGCCTTGCTGACCCGTGCGAGCCTCCAGCTTTCGTTGAACGAGCAGGATGCCGCGTTCGAGACCCTGGAGGTCTTGGCAAAGGTCGGTGAGGCCAAGTCGGTTCGCCAGGCGCGACTCCGGCAGGCGGCGATCCTCATCGACCAGGGAAAATCCAAGGAGGCCAGGAAGATTCTGCCCGACGCGAAATCCCTTCCTGCCGAGGACCAACCGGAGCAGGCCTTCCTCCATGCGCGCCTCCTGCTGGCCGAGGGCAAGTCCGCTGAGGCCGTCTCCGCGTTTTCCATCCTCCTCGACCAGCCTCAGGGCCAGAGCCTGCTGCGCTATCACTCGGCCATCATCGGCCTTGCCGACGCGCTCGCAGCTTCCGAGGGCACGGCGGCGGCGGCGGATTCCCTTCTTGCCGCCGTTCAGAAGCATCCTGATTCCCCACTGCTGGAGGCCATTTTCCGGAGGCTGCAGCAATGGATCCCCGAACAGCCAGCTCCAAACGACGCCATTCTGGAGCGTCTCGCCCAGTGGAGCCCGGCTAGCCCGACTCCGCCGACCGGACTCATCCCCACCATCGGTTCCGGCGCGGCAGGTGCCTGGCCGACCGCTGACAAAAAGGAAGGAAGTGATCTCACAGCCTTCGCACTCTTCACCCGTGCCATCGGACTCCATCGCCAGCCCACTCCGACCGCCAAGGCCGAAGCGGTGCGCCTGCTGACCCGCCTCCGGATTGAGCATCCCGACCATTTCCTGGCGGCAAAGGCACTGATGCAGTGGGGAAAATGGCTGCTGGAAGAGGGGCATGCGGATCGCGCCCTGAGCGCTCTGTCCGCCGTCCGTCAGAACGCGGGTTCACCTCTGATCCAGGGGGAGTCCGCCTTCATTGAGGCCCGCGCCGAATTTGATCGTGGAAATCCAGCGGCGGCGGCAGCCCTGTTTGATCAGGCTGCCTCGCGGCTGCCTGCTGGCAGTGGCGATCTGGCCGCCTTGAATTCCGCCCTGATCCGACTCCAAAGCGGCCCGGTGATCGCAGCGGCTCCGTCGAATCCCGAGCGCGACGCCCGAATCCAGGCGGATCTCGAACTGGAACGCGCCCTTTCCGATCCGATGGCGGAAAGCTCGTTTGAAGCACTCCGGAAGTTCATCTCCAGCCACCCTCAGAGCAAAAGGATTGCAGAAGCCAGACTGGCGGCTGCGGAGGCGGGAATCGCGCGTGATCCGGCGGACTTGGAGTTTTCCCTGGAGCAGATCCGGACGATCACCAACGATCCTGGCTTGAAAGCTGCGGTGCCTGTTGAACGACTTGAGCTGGTCAGGCTACGCATCGCGGATCAGAGCCCGCTACCTTCAGAGGCGATCCAGCTCTCAAGACAGTTCCTGGCTGACCACGGCAACAGCCCTGAAGCGGCCGATGCCACGATGATCCTCGGGCGGAGCCTCTTCCGCAACAAGGACTACCACGACGCCCGATTGGTTCTCGAGAAACTCGCCGCCTCCGCCCCGGAGGACCGTCGATCCCCGGCCGCTCTGATGCTGGCCGCGCAGGCGGCCGCGCTCGGGGCCACCGCCCAGTCGCTGGAGGAAAGTCTGATACTTTTCGGAAACGTAGCTTCCGGATCCAGTGGCCTGGCTCCGCTCGCCAGACTGCAACGCGCGAGCCTGCTGACGAAGCTCTACCGATTTGACGCCACGATCTCGGAACTGCAGCCCTGGTTCAAGTCGATGGCCCCCAATGATCCGCTCAGGATCCCCGCCGGCCGGCAGCTGGCTCAGGCGCTCTTCGCGCAAGGCGGGACCAAGCCCGGAGCCTACACGGAGGCCCTCGCCATTTACGACCAGTTGCTCGTATCCGCCGCAGGCCAGGCCTCGCTCATGGACCAGCTGCGCTACCTCCGCGGCATGACCCTTGAGATGCTTCCACGCACCGATGGAGCTCCGGGAACGCGCACGCGGGAGGCGCTCGAAACCTACTACGCCGTGCTTCAGAGTGCCGCCAGCAAGCCGCCCACCGACTGGGAGGACTGCGAACTCTGCGGCTTCCGCGCGGTCAAGCTTCTCGAGGAAGCCGGACGTTGGGAAGCCGCCATTTCCACCGCCAACAAGATCGCCTCCTTCAAGGGACCTCGTGCGGAAGAAGCCGCAGCCCGTGCCAAACAGCTCCGACTCGAGCACATGATCTGGGAGGAATGACTCGGAGGAAAATCCGAAATCCTAAGCACTAAATTCGTAACTGAAGATTGAAGTCACCCTCAACTCTCAACCATCAACTCTCCAACCATCCCACCATGCCAAAACTGTTCATTCCAGGACCCATCGACGTTTCCGCCGAAACCTTCGCCGCCATGAGCCAGCCGATGATCGGCCACCGTGGCTCCGAGTTCGAAGCGCTTTACGCCTCACTCCAGCCCACCCTTCAGGCCCTTGCCGGCACCAGCCGACCGGTCTTCCTTTCCACCTCCTCCGCTTGGGGCGTGATGGAGGCCTCGCTGCGCAACCTGGTGCAGAAAAAGGTCCTCACGCTCTGCCTGGGCGCGTTCTCCGACAAGTGGTTCGACGTGGCGAAAAAGTCCGGCTTCGAGGCCGAAAAGATCCAGGTTGAGTGGGGCGAGTCGATCGATCCCGAAGTCGTCCGCGCCAAGCTCGCTGAGGGCGGTTTCGATACGGTCACGCTCATCCACAACGAAACCTCCACCGGCGTGATGAATGACCTGACCGCCATCGCCAAGGTCGTGAAATCCTTCCCGGGCGTGCTGCTCATCGTCGATTCGGTTTCCTCGTTCTCGGCCGTGCCGATCGCGATGGATGAGCTTGGCATCGACGTGTTGCTCGCCGGCGTCCAGAAGGCGCTCGCCCTGCCGCCGGGCCTGACGGTCTTCGCCTGCTCGGAGGCCGCCATCGAGCGCGCCAAAGCCCAGCCGAACCGCGGCTATTACTTCGATTTCATCGAGTTCGCCAAGAACGCCGCTGCCAACAACACGCCCTCGACCCCTGCCATTTCCCTGCTCTTCGGCCTGCAATACATCCTCGGAGAAATCGCCAAGGAGGGCCTCGAAGCCCGCTTCGCCCGCCACGCCAGCAACAACCGGATGATTTCGGATTGGGCTGAAAAGCACGGCTTCAAGCACTTCGGCCCCGAAGGACGCCGTTCGGTCTCGCTGAGCTGCTTCCACACCCCGGAAGGGTTCGACCTTTCGGCCTTCATCAAGACATTGAAGTCCAGGCACGGCTTCGTGATCAACGGTGGCTACGGCAAGATCAAGGGACTCACCTTCCGCATTTCCAACATGGGCAATGAAACCACCGCCACCATGCAGGAACTCATCGACGCGATGGACGACGTGCTGGGGGAAAGCACGAAATTCTAAGCACTGAATTCGAAACGAAGGGCGGATTCCCTGGCGTTTGCGCTCAGGATCGCCTTGCCATACCCAATATGGCCATACAGGGTATGGCAATGAAAATGACGATGCATATCGACGATGACCTGCTGGCCAGGGTCATGAAGGAATACGAGCTGGAAACCAAAACGGAAGCCGTCCATTTCGCACTGCGTGAACTGGATCGGCGGGCCCGCTTGAAGGTTTTTGCGAAGGAAGGCTTGGGGCTGGGATTGTCTCCAGGTGAATTGAGGGACGCCGTTTTTCCGGATTATCAACTGGAGACCATGAAGGTCGCCGAAGACGAAAAGCCATATGGGAGCGCTCGTCCTGATTGACTCGAACGTCTTCATTGGTGCCCTGAAGTCGGACCAAGACCCCATTCGGGAAATCACCCGCCGTGTGGAGTTGCACAACGTCGTGTGTTGCAGCGTCGTGAAGGCGGAAGTTCTGCGCGGGATCAAGGTTCCAAAATTTCGAAATCAGCTCGAGAGCTTCTTCTCGCTCACCCAAATGGTGCCCACCACCGCCAGTCTCTGGGACGAGGTCTGGCAGTTGGCCTGGAAACTCGATCGTCAGCGAAAAGTGCTGCCGCTTCAGGACATCGTCATCGCCTGCTGCGCGAATCGGGCCGGAGCCGCCGTGATGACGACGGATCGGCATTTCGACCTGATCGACGGTCTGACCGTGATCCGACCCTGATCACTCGAAATAGGTGTCCTCATGCGAATACGGCGGCGCGCAACAGCAAAGAAAGCGCAGCGGCTCCACCGCCGCGATCTGGTGCCACGCCCCGGCGGGGATCAGGATCGCATCGCCCACGGTCACTTCACGGACTTCTCCATTGATCTCCATCTCGCCGGCTCCTTCCAGCAGGTAATAGATTTCCTCGCTGATTGCGTGGTAATGGCGTTCGGTTCTGCCTCCTGCCGGCAGGGTCGCTTCTGCCAGGCTTTGCTGGACCACCGGGGCATTGGTCCGGTCCAACAGGCTACGGATCGTCGAACCATCCTTGGTCGTGAACGGGATCTGCTGGTGATGGGATTGGACGTCCATGCCCTGAAACTCCACCATCTGGAATTCAAGCCCACAACCCTGCAGCGGAAAAAAATTACGCAGACCCGAGATTCCTCTTGGCAACCCAAGGTGGTTTGTGCATTTTCCGCGCCCCGCCCGCTTTCGGGCATCTTCTCGAACGACCCACCGACATGGCCGTAGCTCTCCGACTCAATCGCCAAGGCACCAAAGACCGCCCGTATTATAAAATCGTTGCCGTGGACAGCCGCAAGCGCCGCGACGGACGTTACATCGAGCAGATCGGGACTTATGACCCGCTCAAGGAAGGTGCCAACTATCAGCTCGACCTCGAGAAGGCCGACAAGTGGCTCGGCGTCGGTGCCCAGGCTTCCGAAACGGTTGCCAGCATCATCCGCAAGGTCCGCACGGCTTCGACCAAGTAACTGTCGATCCCCTTTTCAAGACGGCTGCGCTCCTCCGGGACCGCAGCCGTTTTGCGTTGAAGGGCTTGCCACTTGATTCAATTTCATTCTAGGCTCCCGACGTATGAGAAAACTGTTAGTCGAGTTCATCGGCACGTTCTTCCTGACCGTGACAGTCGCGACTGCCGCCGTAGTCGGAACCGCAGGTCCCATGGCCCCATTTGCCATCGCCTCCGTACTCATGGTGATGATTTACGCCGGTGGCCACCTTTCCGGAGCCCATTACAATCCGGCCGTCTCCCTGGCGGTCTTTCTGCGTAGTCGCTGCACCGCCAATGAATTCGGCAGCTACGTGATCACCCAGTTGATCGCCGGCTCGCTGGCAGTCTTCGTCGCCCGGGCCCTTGTTCCAGGTGCACCGGTGATCGAGCCACTCAAACTCGTCTCCACGCCCACGGTCATCGCCGAGTTGCTCTTCACCTTCGCCCTTGCCTGGGTGGTGCTGAACACGGCCACCGCCAAGGCCACAGCCGGCAACTCCAATTACGGCCTGGCCATCGGCTTCACCGTGCTGGCCGGGGCCTTCACCGTCGGCGGCATTTCCGGCGGGGCCTTCAATCCGGCGGTGTCCACCACGCTCATCGTCATCGGCAAGCTTCCGGTCGCGGATTGCTGGATGCACTTCCTCCCCCAGATCCTGGGCGCGACGGCTGCAGCCTACCTTTTCAAGACGACCCACCCCGAGGACGTCTAGTTTCCCTGAATCTGCAACGACGGCGTTGGCTCCTCTCCCCGGAGCCCGCCGTCGTTTTGCGTCCCCCCTTCCACGTCCGAACCTTTCCATGGATTACAGCTCCCTCATTTCCAAGCGCAGCCTCCGCTTCGAGGAACTCGATCAGGCCATCGGCGACCCCGCGCTATTCTCCGATCCGAAACGCGCCACCGATCTCCTGCGCGAACATCGCAAACTCAAGCAGACCCTCGAGCTTTGGGAGAAATTCGAGGGCTCGAAACGCCATCTCGCCGACAACCTTGAGCTCGCGAAGTCAGACGATCCCGATTTCGCCGCCATGGCAGCGGAAGAAATTCCCGGGCTGGAGAAACAGATCGAACAGCTCGGGAAGGACCTCCAATACGCCCTCCTCCCCGCCGATCCCAACGAGGACCGCGATGCCCTGATCGAAATCCGAGCCGGTGCCGGTGGCGATGAAGCCTCGCTGTTCGCTGCCGAGTTGATGCGGATGTATCAGCGCTATGCCGATCTGCGTGGCTGGAAATGCGAGCACCTGGAAAGCAGCCCATCCGAAGTCGGCGGCTTCAAGGAAGTGATCCTCAAGGTCACCGGTCAGGAGGTGTTCCGCTACTTGAAATACGAATCCGGCGTCCACCGCGTGCAGCGCGTTCCCGCGACGGAAACCCAGGGCCGTGTCCACACTTCGACCGTCACCGTCGCCGTTTTGCCTGAAGCCGAGGAGGTCGATGTTGAACTGAAACAGGAAGACCTCCGCATCGAAGTCTGTCGCGCCGGTGGAGCGGGTGGTCAGCACGTCAACCGCACCGAATCCGCCGTGCAGATCTTCCACCTTCCCACCGGGCTCTACGTCCGTTGCGAGGACGGTCGCTCACAGATCAAGAACAAGGAAATGGCCCTCCAGATCCTCCGCACCCGGCTTTACGAACAGAAGCTCCGCGAGCAGCAGGACGCCTACTCCAGCCATCGCCGGTCGTTGATCGGATCGGGCGATCGCTCGGAGAAAATCCGCACCTACAACTTTCCCCAGAGCCGCATCACCGACCACCGCATCGGCTACACCTCGCACAACCTCACCGGGGTCATCGCGGGCGAACTCTCGGAGTTCACCAACGAACTCCAGAAGTCGGAAATGGACGAGCGACTGGCCGAAGCCGGGCTCTGAGAAAAGCCGAACCTCACAGGACCGGAATTTTGAAAAAATCCGTGTCACACCGGCACGATTTCCTTCAATACTTCCCTCGATGACGCCCCCCAAACCAAGGCGCCGTCCCACCCCTTTTCCATGAGCTCCGCCTCAATCGATCTTTTTCATCGTGAACGACTTCCAGCCGGGAAGGCGCTCGTCATTCCAGGCCGACTCGATTTCGCCCAACTGCAGGGACTCGAAAACCTGCTCTCCGGCCGCAAGATCACCTGGCTGATCGAGGAGAATGCCAAGCTCGATCCCGAGATCCGCGCCCATCTCGAACGCTCGCGCTCCGGGGCCATGTTCGGCGTCGCTGACGCTGCTCCTACCGCAGTCGGTGCCCAGCTTGCCGCCGATCTCGATGACAACGGCCTGCTTGTTTACGTGCCCGGACTCGTCAAGGCCCGCAACGCCGCAGCCTGTCATGTGCCATCCGCCCATCTCAAGACCCTCTGTGCCTTTGGCCTGACCGTCGTTCCGATCGCAGTCGATGCTCCGCGCGAATCCGCACTTTCGATCGAAAAGCCATCCTCCCTGCCTGCCGGAATCCTGTTGGTGGGAAAGCCGCTCGATCCTTCAAAAGCCAGCGTCGCCACCTATCTCGCCAGCCTGCTCGAGGCCGCCGAGCATTCGTTCTCCGACCGCTCGTTCCTGAACGGCTCGCTCGCCACCGCCCTGGTGCGGGGGCTGAAGAAGCACGGCAGCCGCAACAAGGTGATCGACGGCTCGGACGACTCGGAGCTGCGCTACGACAAGGTCCTCGCCGCAGCCATCGCCCTTTCGAAGCACCTGACCGAGGCCACCTCCAAGCGGCGGGTCGGCATCGTGCTTCCGCCGGGAAAAGCCGGACTCATTGCAAACATTGCCGTCATCCTGGCGGGCAAGGTCCCCGTGAACCTCAACTTCACCGCCAGCCATGAGTCGGTGAAGTCCGCCATCCGCCAGTCCGGGATCGACCGCTTCATCACCGCCGATCCATTTGTTAGAAAAGTCTCCAGCTTTCCGTGGCCGCCCAACAGGGAGCTCATCTTCATCGAGCGGGTTCTGCCCACGCTCAAGAAGCAAGCCAAGCGCTGGTTCATTCTTTCGAAACTGCTTCCCACCAGCGTGCTGACCTCGACGCTCGGACTGAACAAGTTCAAGGGCGACGACGAGGCCGTCCTGCTCTTCACCTCCGGCTCGTCAGGCGAACCGAAAGGCGTCGCACTCAGCCACCGCAATGTCCTGGCCAATGTCTGCCAGTTCGCCACCCGGCTCCACATGCCGAAGGGCTCCAGCATCCTCGGCTGCCTCCCGCTGTTCCACTCCTTCGGCTCCACGGTGACCCTCTGGTTCCCGTGCCTTGAAGGGCTGGACCTCATCACCTACCCCAGCCCGCTGGAAACCAAGCGCCTCGCGGAACTGATCTCCCATCACCGCATCAACGTCCTCCTTGCCACGCCGACCTTCCTCCGCGGCTACATGAAGCGCGTCGAACCCGCCCAGCTTGAATCGCTGCGACTCGTCGTCACCGGGGCCGAAAAACTCCCGCAGAACCTCGCCTCGGCCTTCGAGCAACGCTTCGGCATCCGCCCGCAGGAAGGCTATGGACTCACCGAGACCTCGCCCGCCACCAACGTCAACCTGCCCGACGAATCGCCTTCCGAAGGCATCCCGGTGATCCCGAGTTCCAACCCCGGCTCCGTCGGCCAGCTCCTGCCCGGCATCGCCGTGCGGCTCACCAATCCGGCCACCGACGAGATTGTGGCACTCGACCAGCAAGGCATCATCTGGCTCAAGGGTGCCAATATCTTCAAGGGATATCTCGGAGATGAGAAGAAGACCGCCGAAGTCCTGCAGGACGGCTGGTTCCGCACCGGAGATGTCGGTCGCATGGACGAGAACGGCTTCCTCTTCATCGAGGGCCGCATTTCCCGCTTCTCCAAGATCGCCGGCGAAATGGTCCCCCACGAAACCGTCGAGGCCGCCATCAACAAGGTGCTCCATCTCGACTCCGAAGCCGAACGCCGAATCGCCGTCGTCGGCGTGCCGGACGAGCAGAAGGGCGAGGCCATCCTCCTCCTCTCCACCATCTGCGGCCCCGCCCTGGAGCAGGAATGCATCGACCTGCGCTACAAGCTCCTCGACGAAGGCCTTCCCTCCCTCTGGACCCCGCGCCAGATCGTGCCCGTGAAGGAGATTCCGGTCCTCGCCTCCGGAAAGCTTGATCTCAAGACCTGCGAGACACTGGCAAGGGCAAGCCGCTGACCGAAGATGAACCTCCGCTCCCTTGCTTCTGCGGGGGAAATTCCAAATCTCGTTTCCCGGAGTCCCTCAGGCGTAAGGCTTATCTTGAATCCTGAGATACGAGCCACGAGATTCATCAAACCTCACGAGATATCACGAAGATCAGGAGTCTCCATATCGCGTCGCAATCATTCATCAGGTGATTACCAAGATCGTCACCATTGCTTCCTGTTTCGTGACTTTCGTGGTGTTTCACTTTCCTTCGAAGGATCCGCCAATCACCCACTTCACCCCCTCCCCCGTGCAGGGCGAGGGCAGATCAAAGTCATCTGCTTTCCCAAAGGCACTGACTGCATCGCGGATCGCTTCCCTCACCGAAATGGCGAGCATGAAGGGAGGTTCACCGACGGCCTTGCTGCCGTGGATGGTCTTTTCCTGGGCGGCGTCGGAAAGAAGGCTGACGCGGAAATCGGTCGGAGCATCGCTGATCGCGGGGATGGCGTAGGTGCTGGCACTGTGGGTCAGGAGCGTGCCCTGGTCGTTCCACTTCAGTTCCTCACAGGTGAGCCAGCCCTGGCCCTGCACGAAGGCCCCTTCGATCTGGCCGCGGTCGAGTGAGGCGTTGAGGGAGTTTCCGACGTCATGAAGGATATCGACCCGGCGTACACGGTTCATGCCAGTGTGACCATCGAGCTCCACCTCGCTGACCGCCGCTCCGAAGGCGTAGTAGTGAAAGGGCCGCCCCTTCCCCACAGTCCAATCCCATTTCAAATCCGGCGTCGCATAGAACCCGGCGGCGGAAAGCTGGAGGCGTCGCGTGTAGGCGAGCGTGGCGAGTTCTGCGAAGGTCATGCCCGCCCCTTCAAGCGCGGTGACGCGGCCCTCACTGAAACGGATTTCCTCTACGGCGCATCCGAGTCGTTCGGCTGCCAGCGGAGCCAGCCGCTCACGAAGCTGGCGGCAGGCATCGGCGACGGCCATGCCATTGAGATCGGAGCCGGAGCTCGCCGCCGTGGCCGAGGTGTTCGGCACCTTGTCGGTGCGGGTGTGCATCAGGCGGATCGACGTGGCGGGCAGGCCAAGTTCACGCATGGCCACGCCGAGGATCTTGGTATGAAGGCCCTGACCCATTTCCGTGCCGCCGTGGTTCACCTGCACGCTGCCATCGGCGTAGATCAGCACCAGCGCACCAGCCTGGTTGTAATGAGTGAGTGTGAAGCTGATGCCGAACTTCAGCGGCGTGATGGCTAGCCCACGCTTTCGAGAGGGATGCGCGAGGTTCCATTCTGTGATCGCCTGCCTGCGTGAAACAAAGTCCGACGTCTCTAGTAGTTCACTCCAGATCCTGGCAAGGCGGTTGTCGCCGATGTCCTCGCCGTAGTGGGTGGTGTTGGTCTCGCCGCTGCCGTGATAGAAATTCCGGGCCCGGATGTCCTCCGGAGGCAGTCCGAGACGCAGCGCGATGCGGCCAAGGATTTCCTCGATCACCAGCATGCCCTGCGGCCCGCCAAAGCCACGGAAGGCGGTCTGCGAAGTGACGTTCGTTTTCGCCACCCGACCTTCAAAGCGGACGTGCGGGATGTAGTAGGCGTTGTCGAGATGGAACAGGGCGCGATCCGTCACCGGCTGGGAAAGATCGAGCGACCAGCCACCGTCGGAAACGAGAAAGACCTCCGCCGCGAGGAGTTTGCCGGACTCATCGTAGCCGACCTTGTAGCGGGCATGAAAGGGATGGCGCTTACCGGTGATTTCCATGTCGAGATCGCGGTCGAGCTGGATGCCGACGGCCTCACCGGTGATCGAGGCTGCCAGCGCACAAAGCGCAGCCCAGGCATTCCCTTGGGTCTCCTTGCCTCCAAAGCCGCCACCCATGCGCGGCGACTCGACGACGACCCGATGCTTCGTGCAGCCGAGCACTTCGGCGACGATCGTCTGGATTTCCGAGGGGTGCTGGGTCGAGCTGTGGACGATGGTTCCGCCCTCGCCATCCGGCTCCGCCCACGCGGCCTGGGTTTCGAGATAGAAATGCTCCTGCCCTCCGAAGCTGAAGACGCCCTCGAGGATGAGCGGGGACTTTGCAAGCGCAGTCGATACCTCACCGCGTTCCAGCACGTGGGGATCCGTGTGGAACGAGCCCGCCGCGATGGCGGAGTCGAGGCCGAGAATGAGCGGAAGCGGCTCGGTCTCGATCACCATGGTGTCCGCCGCGAGTCGACAGGCCTCGAGCGAGTCACCGATCACGGCAGCGATCAACTGGCTGCGGTAGAGGATCTCGTCATCGGCGAAAAGCGGCTCATCATGTCTAACAGGTCCAACGTTGTTGTGTCCGGGGATGTCCTTGGCGAGGAGCACGGTTCTCACACCGGGCATCTTGAGGGCGGCAGAAATGTCGATGCGTTTGATCCTGGCGTGAGCCTCCTTCGAGACGACCGGCCAGACGGAAAGCATGCCGCGCTTCATTGCCACGTCGTTGACGAAACGGGCGGCACCGGTCACGTGGCCGACCGCGCTTTCATGGGGCACTCCAGAACCGCTGTGAAACTCGGAGGACCAGGATTCATCGTCCTCGACCGGTGGCTCCACGTGTTTGGCGAACAGACCACGAATGACCTGCTTGCGATAGGCCGCGCCGGATCTCACATCGGACAGGGGTGTGAACTCGCTTTCCAACAGATCAAGAAAGGCCTCGTCGATCTCAAGCTTGCGACCAATCAATGCAGCCTCGGATTTCATCGCGCGCAGCGGAGTGGCCGCAACGCCACCGAAGGCGAGCCGGGCCTCGGCCACCAGGCCCTTGTCATCCTCCACCGTCCGGATCGCGGCGGAGACGATGCTGATGTCCATTTCACGACGGCGGGAGACCTTGAAGAAATCGGTGCGACCGGGAACCTCGTGCGGAATGAGGATCGCCTTCATCAACTCATCCGCCGCCATGACCGTCCTGCGGTAGCCGGTGAAGAATTCCGAGAGCCGGACGATGCGCTCGCCTTCGTGGGACACGAGCACGACCGAGGCATCGAGCGCCAGCAACACCGGCGCGCTATCGCCGATCGGTGAGGCGGTGACGAGGTTGCCGCCAAGAGTCGCGCGATGCCGGATCTGTCGCGAGGCGAACCAGCGGAACATCGAATCGAGGGCCGGGTATTTCCCCTTCAGCGCCGCCTCGACATCGGTCAATCGCGCGGCCGCTCCGACGTGCCAGGCGTCCGCGGTTTCAAGAATCTCGTGAAGTGCAGCGATACGGTCGAGTGAGATCAACGCCGGATAACGGACATGGCGCTTGTTGATTAGCACCGCCAATTCGGTGGCGCCTGCGATGAAGACGGCATCGGGGTGGGAAGACTTGAAAATGAGTGCCTGCTCAATGGTTTCCGGTCGGAGAAAGACACCGTCTTCCAACAGCGATTCGACCGGAGCGGCCTCAACCTCCCCAGGAGCATGACCGCCCGACCACGCGGCAAGCTCCTCGCGTTGACCGAGCGCCTGAAGCATCGCCTCACGGATAGGCCGGTAGCCCGTGCAGCGGCAGAGGTTTCCGCAAAGCTGATCGGCGACATCTCCCTGGGTGAGCGGCGACTTGCGATGACAGCCCTCGACCATCGAGGCGATGAAGCCCGGCGTGCAGTAGCCGCATTGAGAGCCATTGCAGGAAACCATCGCCGACTGGGCTGGATGGAGCGTTTCCGCCAACGCGATGCCCTCGACACTGCGGATTTCCCGACCCGCCATCGACTGCACCAGCGCGAGGCAACTGTTGATCGAACGCAGTTCGCCATCCGGCTCCACGAGCAGCAGCGAACAGGCCCCGCAGTCGCCTTCGTTGCATCCACATTTCGTGCCGGTCAACCCACGCTTGCGGAGGAAATCCAGCAGCGTCTCATGCAGCGGAACGGCAGAGACATCCACCGTCTCGCCATTGAGGAGGATCTGGGAACAGGTGGGGGTCATGAAATTCGAAATGATCAACTTGCCAGCGATCTCAACGTCCCGGCCAGGACCTCGACGCCCTTGCGGATCGCAGCGGACGAACTGAACTCATCGGGTCGGTGGCTGTAGCCCTTGTGGCAGGGAATGAAGATCATGGTGACGGGCGCGAGCCGGGCCATGAAGAGCGAGTCGTGATAGGCTCGGCTGATCATGCGCCTGGTCGAGCAACCCGCCTCGGCCGCGACCTTGAGGGCGAGATCGACCAGCCCCGGATCGCAGATCGCGGGTGGGTCCTCGTTGATGAAGGTCCATTCGAAGCCGATCTGGCGTCGCGAGCAGATCGCCTCGCCTTCACGGCGGATCTGTTTCAAAGCCTGCTCGCGGGTGATCAGATCGGTATCGCGGAAATCCACTTCCATCAGCACATCACAAGGAATGCTGTTGATCGCTCCGGGCTTCACGTTGAGGACTCCAGTGGTTCCCACCGTGTCAGGGCTGCCGCTTTCGAGAGCCGCTTTCTCAACTACCAGCGCGATCTCGGCAGCGGCGAGCAAGGCATCGCGGCGACCCGGCATCAGCACCGCACCGGCATGACCGCCCTGACCTGTTAGACGGATGCGAAAGGCGGCGGGCGCGGCGATCTTTTCCACAACTCCGATGTCGATGCCTTCCGCTTCGAGGATCGGGCCCTGCTCGATGTGGAGTTCGACGAAGGCCGAATAGACGCCGTTTGCCAGCATCACGCTGTCGAGTTCACCGACGCATCCGGCGGCTTTCCGTAGGTCCTCCAGCCCCTTGCCTTCCGGATCGCGGAGATTCCGCGCGGCCGTGGCGGAGGTGGTGCCGGCCATCATCCGGCTGCCAAGACATCCGATGCCAAAACGGGTTGGCTCCTCGGCGGTGAACATGATCAGCTCGATCGATCGCCGGGGCTCGAAGCCGCTTTCCTTCAGCATCCGCATCGACTCCAGCCCACCGAGAACACCAACGACGCCGTCGTATTTCCCGGCATTCGGGATGGCATCGGTGTGCGAGCCGGTCGCGACGGGAGCCAGCGACGAATCGGAACCTTCCCAGCGGATGAAGAGATTTCCCACCGCATCGGTCCGCGTCGAGAAACCGGACGTTTCCGCAAGCCCTGTCAGCCAGGTGCGGGCCTTCAGATCCTCATCGGAAAACAGAACCCGCGTCACCGCCGGCGACGGATGGGCGGAGATAAGGGACAGCTCTTCGATCTCAAGATCGAGCCGACTGACAAACTCATGGGAGACGGTTGACATCCTTGTAGTAGAGATAACTGGCGGGTTCGTCACCCATGGCGACGAACCATTGCGGGCAGTAGGGAGCCATCCAGATCACATCACCGGCCTTCACCGGGTAGTAGGCTTCCTCCAGACGATAGACTCCCTGGCCGGAAAGCATCAGCAGCCCGTGTTCCATGATGTGGGTTTCCACGAAGGGCAGGGTCGCCCCGGGCTGATAGGTGAAAATGTTCATCGCCAGATCGAAGCGGGCATCGGTCGGCAGCAGGACCTGAAGGCGCGCCTTGTCGTTTCCGAGAAAGGGCTCCGCCGGGATGTCGGAGGCCTTGCCATGCACCACGGGGGGCAGATCGACGCCTTCGATTTCCTCAAAGAACTTGGTGAACACGGTGATGCGTGTGCCTTCCGAGCCTTGAAGATGAAGCGAGTGGCCCGCTGGCATGAAGAGGAATCCTCCGGCCTCAAGATGCACCACTCCATCGTCCCAGGTCGCCGTGCAGTCCCCTTTCTCCACATAGAGCACGTGCTCGCAATCATCGGCCGGATAGCGGGCCACTCCCCCGTCCGCCTCGAAGCGGATCAGGATCTGCGAAAGGTTCGCGCCCATCGCCGGGGAGATCATCACAAAGCCCGTGGCGTTCCCCCAACCGGGAAAACTGCTCGGCACGTGGCCGTCTTCCGCGATGAGGGCGTGGCGCTGTTTGACGGTGGTGCGGGTGGTTCCGAAGACGTTCATGGGAAATGGAAAATCAGTCTTTCGCGGGGAAAACGAAGCGTCCGCGGGTTTCAGGTGTGACGATGCTTCCGCGCAGCCAGGTGGACTCGAACTCCCAGCGGAGGTTCATTCCGAGATAAGGGGAAAGCTTGTGTCGGTCCAACAGATCCTCCTGTGCGATGACATGACTCCTGCGCCGCAGGATCGAGAAATCCGCGTCCATGCCGACCGCGAGGCAGCCCTTGGTTTCGGCCAGCCCGAAGCGCGCGGCCACGTTCGCCGAGGCCAGTGTCGCCAGCATGAAGGGATCAAGCGCGCCGAATTTCCCATCTAACAGAAGCGGAAAGCCGTGCTGACAACCCGCGATCCCACCCCACATCGCGAAGACGTCGTCGCCCTGCTTCATGTCAAGTGGCGAGGGCGAGTGATCGGAGCCGAGCGTGTCGATCGAGCCCGTTTCCATCCGATCCCAAAGTGCCTCCACGCGGGCCACCTCGCGGATCGGCGGCGCGCATTTCGCCCGGGGGCCGATGGCGATGGCCGCCGAGCGATCCAACAGCAGGTAATGCGGACAGGTTTCGACCGTGACGTCCACACCCGAGCGCTTCGCCTGGGCCACAAGGTCGATGCCCTCGGCACAGGTGACATGGACGATGTGCAGCTTGCAGCCTGTCTCGGCCGCGAGTTCGATCGCGATACGGATCGCGGAAAGCTCCGCCGTCACAGGACGGGAGTCGAGCCAGTCCGCCATCGTGCCGGGACTTGGGCAAGGATGTGCCGCCTGATGCTTGGCGATCACATCCGGGTCCTCCGCGTGCACCGCAACCGGCAGGCCAACCTTGGCCGCGATCCGCATGCCGCGTTTCAGGACGGAAGCATCCGCCGCACCGAACTCATCGAGACCGCTCGGACACATGAAGGCCTTGAAGCCGATCGCTCCGGCCTCGGCCATGGCTTCGAGATGATCCAGCGAGTCCGGAGTCAGTCCGCCCCACAGCGCAAAATCGACGCGCGACTTCTGTTCACCGATGCGACGCTTTTCCTCGAACGAAGCCCGATCCAGCACCGGCGGACTGGAGTTCAGCGGCATGTCGAAAAAGGTCGTCGCGCCTCCTGCGGCGATGGCACTCGAGCCGGTTTCGAAACCTTCCCAATCCGTCCGACCGGGCTCGTTGAAATGCACGTGGGCATCGATGAAACCCGGCAGGATCAGCCCATCCTTGACCTGGATGGTCTGCTTCGCCTTGCCCTTCACCTTCGACCCGATGGCCGCGATCTGCCCCTCGACCACACCGATCGAAACCTCCGTCTGCCCGTAGGGGGTGACGGCCATGCCATGGATCAAGGTATCGAAATCACTCATGAACGGATGGCGAAGGATTTCAGAAAACGCACCAGGACCTCAATCGCAATCGCAATGTCCTCGGCCGAGCTGAACTCGTCAGGATGGTGGCTCAGGCCATCGCGCGACCTCACGAACAGCATCGCGATCGGCGCGACTCTCGACATCGCGACGCCATCATGTCCGGCCCCGCTGGCAAGACGAGTTGACGTTCCAGTGACTGCCAGCAAGGCCCCGGCCATTCTCGCGGTGAGGGCCTCATCGCAGTGGACCGCGTCCTGATCCTGCACGACCTGCCAATCGATCTCAAGGCCTCGGGTTTCCGCGATGCCGGTGCAGCGTTCGTGCAGCTCAGCGTGAAATCTCGCGCGTTGGGCGTCATCGGGATGCCGCAGGTCGATCGTGAATCTTGTTTGCCCCGGCACCGAGTTGCTGGCACCCGGCTCGATCGAGATCTTTCCCACGGTCGCCACCAGCGGCACATTCGCTGCGGCTGTGCGTTCCAGTTCGAGGAAACACTCCGCCGCTCCGGCGAGCGCATCGCGACGCAGCGGCATCGGGGTCGTCCCGGCGTGATCGGTGCGACCTGTTAGAGTGATCGCGAGCCGGGTCTGGCCGCAAATCCCGGTGACCACGCTGGCCGGCAGATCCATGCTTTCCAGCACCCGGCCCTGCTCGATGTGGACTTCCACATATCCGCAAGTACTACCCGCCTCGTAGTGAATCCGGCTCGCGCCCTCGGCCCAGCCTTCGGTCTCGAGGCAGTTCGCCAGGGTCATCCCTGACTTGTCGGTCGCGGAAAGGGTCTTGAGATCGAACTCCCCGCACACCCCCTGACTGCCGAGATAAGTGGTATGAAAACGGATGCCTTCCTCGTCGGAAAAACCGAGCACATGGACCGGCATCGGCAGCATGAAGTTTTCGGCATTCAGCCGCTCGATCGCCGCCAGCGCCACAATCAAGCCCAGCGCCCCATCGTATCTCCCGGCATCGATCACCGTGTCGAAATGCGAACCCAACAACAGCGGCGGACCATTTTCCGAACCCGAAAGCACCCCACGGATCGTGCCGGTGCGGTCATGGCAGACCGTCATGCCAGCCGCCTGCATCCAGCCCATCAAGGTCGCGGCGGCCTGGCGATTCGCAGGAGAAAGGAAGGTGCGCGTGAGTCGCCCCGGCTCATCGCTGATGGCCCCGAGCGTCTCGATGCGTTCGAGAGCCTGCTGGAGGATGAAATCGGCCGGAGTGCTCATGATCAGCTTCCGCGATACGTGCTGTAGGACCAGGGCGAGCAGACCAGCGGCACATGATAGCCCTCGCCCGCCTTCGCGTGAAACCGGACGGGAACTTCATCCAGAAACGGACTTTCGATCCCTTTCGCCCGGAAATAATCGCCGATGAAGAACACCAGCTCGTAGCCGCCCGAAACAAGCGCCTCCCCTTCCAGCAACGGCGAATCACAGCGCCCGTCCGCATTCGTCGTGCGTTCGCAAACCAGCCTTCCTTCGCGGAACAGCTGGATCCGCACTCCGGACGCGGGCCTGCCCGACGAAACATCGAGCACGTGGGTTGTCAGTCGGCCATTCATGGGTTTCGAGCGCTGCCATCCTTGCCCAGCGCAACGGTCCATCAAGCAATTCCGGGTCCATCGGCACGATATTTTCCCCAATGGGACATTTTCTGCTATTGGGTGGCGAATGATCGAACACCGCTATCCCGAATCCCTTCCTGTCGCGCCGCTGCCGACTGGTCGGGCGCTGGTCGGTGCCCTCGATTTCCGGCGGGTCCCGAAAGTCCTGCTCCATGAGCACCTCGACGGTGGCCTTCGCCCGCAGACGATCGTCGAACTGGCCGCCGAATCCGGCTACACCGGCCTGCCCACCACCGATCCCACCGTGCTGGCGAAATGGTTCCACCGCGGAGCCCAGCGGGGAAATCTTCCCGAATATCTTGAAGGCTTCGCCCACACGATCGGCGTCATGCAAACAAAGGATGCACTCGAAAGGATCGCCTTCGAGTTCATCGAGGACATGCACCACGACGGCGTGGTCTATGCCGAAGTCCGCTTTGCTCCAGTGTTTCACACGCAGACCGGCCTGACCCAGGACGAGGTCGTCGCCGCCGTGATCGCAGGCATGGAACGCGGCCAGCGGGCCTACGGGGTCGAGTGGGGCGTGATCATCTGCGCGATGCGTGACCGCACCGATTCCCTCGAAGCCGCTGAACTGGCGATTCGTTGGCGCGACAAGGGTGTCGTCGGCTTCGACCTCGCGGGCGGTGAGGCCGGCCATCCGCCGAAGAGGCATCTGGAGGCTTTCCACGCGATCCAGCGCGCGAATTTCTACATCACCATCCACGCCGGTGAAGCCTTCGGGCCGGAGTCGATCTGGCAGGCCTTGCAATGGTGCGGAGCCCACCGCCTCGGCCACGGCACGCGCCTGCGGAATGACATCGAGGTCCTGCCCGATGGCTCGGTGAAAATCGGCCAGCTTTCCCAATACATCCTCGACCGGCGGATTCCGATCGAGATGTGCCTGCTCAGCAACGTCCACACCGGAGCCTGCGCCAGCGTCGAGGAGCATCCCTTTGCCCTGTTCCATCGCGTCGGCTTCCGCGTTTGCCTGAACACCGACGACCGGCTGATGAGCGACACCTCGATGACGAACGAACTCGAGATCGCCACCCGCACCTTCAATCTCGGACTGGTCGATCTGGAAAAGATGACGATGAATGCCATGAAGAGCGCCTTCATCGACCACTACAAGCGGATCGAGATCATCCACAAGCGCCTGCTGCCCTCCTACGCCACCCTTTTCGCCGAACTCACCGAACGCGCCTTCGCCGACTCCCTGCGGCACCGCACTTCGGTCTAACAGCCACTTTCCAACATGAACATCCCAGAACGCATCCTCATGGGTCCCGGCCCAAGCACCGTCTCCGCCCGCGTCCTTCGCGCCCTCGGTTCGCCCACTCTCGGCCACCTCGATCCGAAATACATCGAGCTGATGGACGAAACCTGTGTCCGCTTGAGGCAGGTCTATCAAACCACCAACGCCCTCACCTTCCCCGTATCCGCCACCGGCATGGCCGGGATGGAGTGCATCATCACCAACCTGATGGAGCCCGGCGATGAGGCCATCGTCTGCGTCAACGGCGTCTTCGGCACCCGCATGGTCGATGTGATGGAGCGCGCCGGAGTCACCGTCCATCAAGTCAATGTCCCCTGGGGGGAAATCTTCAGCGACGAGGCCATCGCCGAGGCCGTGCAGCAGCACCCGAAAGCCAAGGCCCTCGGCATCGTGCATGCCGAAACCTCCACTGGCGCGCTGCAACCGATCGAGGCCATTTCCAAGATCGTCCACGACGCGGGCATGCTTTTCCTCGTCGATGCCGTCACCTCCCTTTCCGGCCATCAATTGAAGGTCGATGAGTGGAAGATCGACGCCATCTACTCCGGCACCCAGAAATGCCTTTCCTGTCCGCCCGGCCTTTCACCTGTCTCGTTCTCACCCGCCGCTCTCGAGGCCATGGACAAGCGGAAAACCAAGGTCCAGAGCTGGTATTTCGACGTTTCGATGCTCAAGGCCTACTACAGTGGTAGTGGCAAGCGCGCCTACCATCACACCGCGCCGGTCAACATGATCTACGCGCTCAACGAGGCACTCGCCATCGTACTTGAGGAAGGCCTCGAAACCCGCTTCGAGCGCCACAAGCAGATGCACCTCCGTCTCCGTGCCGGAGTTGCGGCGATGGGCATTTCCTATGTGCCGAAGCACTCGCTCCACACCCTTAACTGCATCCATATCCCCGAAGGTGTCGATGACGCCGCCGTGCGCACCAAACTGCTGGAGGACTACAACCTCGAAATCGGCGCCGGCCTTGGCCCCTTCGCCGGAAAAGCCTGGCGCATCGGCCTCATGGGCCACACCGCGACGAAGATGAACGTTGATCTCGTGCTTGCCGCGCTGAAGGATGCGATTGGTTAAAGAAAGTGCCGGGTGATCGGTGATCAGTGATCAGACAAGAGTTCAGATCACTGACCGCCGAAACCAGCCCCCACTTCATTCTCGCATTCTCCAAAACAGGAGGAATCCAAAGATGGATCCCCGATCCCTCTTCCCTGAAAACTTCAAACTGAACCCTAGCAAACTTCTTCAAACTGTCAGCGGCAACTTCTTCACCAGCGCGGGCAGGATGTCATCCAGAGTTGAGGCAACGACGAAGTCGCCCGGCTGGCACATGCCGCTGAGGAGGTCGATGAGCGGATCCCAGAAGCCGATGCCGGCGATGTTCTGACGATTGAAGAGCACCACTGGCTTGCCGGTCATCAGCGGGTTGCCCTGGCGCTTGAAGATCATCAGCGCGAGCAGTTCCTGCACGGTGCCGGCCCCTCCGGGGAAGATGACAAAGCCATCGGAGTTCTCGATCATCACCTCCATGCGGGTGTAGATGTCGGGCCGCAGCCAGAAGCTCGAAAGCCCGTCGGGCAGGCCTTCCAGCTCGATGATGTGAGGCACATTGGAACCACCGGTCCAGCCACCTGCCTCCACCGAGCCTTTCACCACGGCACCCATGATGCCGGAGCGACCAGCACCCGACACGCAGCCCAGATTGTTTTGAGCAAGTCGTTTTCCCAGCTCCTCACCGTCCGCCAGATAGGAAGGTTCCTCAAGCGTGGCCGAGCAGAAGACGCAGATGTTTCCGGCATGATTGGCCGGCAGCGGGGTTTCGAACGAGGTCGTGTTGCTTTCGCCGATCTTCTCGCGTCCGACATCCGGAACGCCTTGTTCCCGGGCGTTCTCCAGGATCTCGATGACCTGGTCCGACGACTCGGCCGAGAGCAGGTAATCGCGGTAGTTCTGCTTGATCGTCCCCATCTTGTTGAGGTGATCGAGCACCGAAAACAGCGGGTCCCAGGTGAAGTCGGAGTTCAGCACCACAGTCGGCTTGCCCGCCAGGTGCTTGTCGAGCGTCTGGTAGCCGACGAAGATCGAGATCGCCTTGAACATGTCCTCCAGGGTCGCACCCGGGGTGAAGACGAAGGCGTCAGACTCCACGATCTTGCGCTCGATGTTGGAAAGCGTGATCCGCTGGTCGCCATTGGAATTGTAGATGTCCCAGCCTCCGCTGAAGAGCAGGTAGAGCAAGCGGGCACGGGTGGAGCGGCTTGGATCGTTTTCACCAAGGACGGTTCCGGAAAGTCTGACTTTAGGCATGGTTTTCGCTGAGGTATGGGGTCATTTAAGCAATCGGTGTGCCGTGATGCCACGGCCTTGTTTTTCCAACCCTGTCACATTCATCCACTCATGGACCCATTCATGCAAGCCGCGATCGACGAAGCCCAGGCCGGATTCGACGAGGGAGGCATCCCCATCGGCAGCGTCATCGTGCGCGACGGCCTCATCCTCGGCCGTGGCCACAACCGCCGCATGCAGGAGGGAAATCCGGTCCTGCATGGTGAAATGGACGCCCTCCAGAACGCCGGACGCCTCCCGGCGCACATCTATCGCGAGTGCACCCTCTACACCACCCTCTCGCCCTGCCCAATGTGCTCCGGCGCGATCCTGCTTTACGGCATCCCGCGCGTGGTCATCGGTGAAAACAAGACCTTCATGGGCGAGGAGGAACTTCTGAAAAGCCGCGGCGTGGAACTCACCGTCCTCGACGACCCACGCTGCGTGAAACTCATGGACGATTTCATCAAGGCCTACCCCGAAGCCTGGAACGAGGACATCGGCGAGTAACTCTTCCACCGAGGAATCAGGGCCGGCAACCAAGGCGGCCTCCAAAATCAACAATCCTCAATCCTCAATCCTCAATCCTCAATCCTCAATCCTCAATCCATCGAATACAGCAACTCCTTCAAGGGCTGTTGGCTGACGCCGATGATTCCTTTCTGTGGCCGATCGATGTCCGCCGTCAGGGTGATCACCACCGCGATCAACACCGGGAAGACGATTTGGCTGAACGAGGATCGGAGCCCACCCGTGCCACCGCCGTAGCCACTTGCCCAGGCCCCGCAACCGGCCACCACCATCAGCAGCAGCCACACCGCTCCGGGCACATGGTTGCGAAGGGCCGCCACCCGGGTGGATTCAAGGTCGATCGTTTCATTGAGGGAGGCAATGAAGCTCGCGGTCAGTGGCGTCGGCTGCATGGATGCTGCGCTCGACGCCTCCTTCCACAAGACCATGTGAATGGCCGAAGCCTCACGCCGGGCAGCCGCCATCGAAGCGTCATCGTCCACCTTCGCGAACTGCTCCAGACGCTGCATGACATATTTCTTGAGCAAGCCACGGACCGCTTCCCGCTGGGAGGATGGCAGGAAGTCCGCGCGCAGCCAGGTGGTGCCGATCGAGTTCGCCTCGTCCACGACCAGGGAACGTCGCGCGTCGTAACGCCCCACCGCCATGGCAAAACTGAATCCCAGCAACAGCCCCAGTAACCCAAGCACCGCACCCTGCACGCTGCCACTGTGCCCCTCGGCAGCGTCCTCATTCCGACGCCTGAACTTGGCCCCGAGTCGGTATCCCACCTCCGCACAAAGCAGCAGCAGCCCCAACACCACGAAGAGCACCACCCACTGACTCGCAAACAACCGGGAAAGCGTTTCATCCAGCATGTTCCCATCCTATCCCAAGCCCCCGGCCACTCTCCAAGCAGGAAAGTGAGGGCCTGCCCCGCAGGGTGGTCCCGCCCCCGGACCTTCTGTTGGATGGCCGATCATGCCGCTGTTAGATCATCGGTCGAAATGCCAGCAAAAGAGCTGCAACCTTTCGTGCCAGCGAGATGCGGATCAGCCGTCCATTGACCCGATGGCTTCTCTAACAGCCCGGCTCAGGTGGGCTCGGGATGCTTTCCCCGCCACGGTGGGCCGGCGCGGACAATCCCGGGATTTCAGTTGCCACAATCATGCGATTTCGGACACCGCATGAGCAGAATCGGGCTCATGTTGGATCTGAAATCAGGCATTTTTGACGATTGTGAATTACCGGATTGCGCAAGAAACCTCCCCCGAATAGGTGAATTTTCGCTGTTCGCATCTTCCTCGTGTTGATTCACAAGGGTCTTTCAAAACCTGCCTTTTCCTCACCTCTCATGGTTCCCTCTACCCGGCATATTGGTCTGATGGTCGATTCACTCAGTGGATACGGTCGGAAAATTCTCGATGGCATCAGCCGATACGCCCATCAGAAATCCAACTGGCGGATCGCGTTTTTCGACCGCGAACGCAAGGAACTCGCGGACCTGATCGAGACCTGGGAAGGCGACGGGATCATCTGCACCGCCGTGGAGCCCCGCTTCGTCGAGGCGGCCTCGAAGCGGACCATCCCGGTGGTCAACGTCACCGGACGAGTGGCGGATTCCTGCTTCATCAATGTCATTGGCGACGACCGCGCGATCGGAGCCGAGGCCGCCAGGTATCTTCTCGCTCGCGGCTTCGAGTCCTTTGCCTTCATCAGGCGCAAGGAAAACGCCATGTTCTCGATCGAAAGGGCCAAGGGCTTCACCGACGCGATCACGGCATCCGGATTCCCCTGTGAAATGATCGCCCTGGGACCCGCCGGCGATGATGAACTCGCGGAGGCGATCGCCAAACTCCCCCGCCCGCTGGCCATCGCAGGCGCAGGTGACCGCCAGGCCTCCATGGCCATCGAGGCCTGTTGGAAACTCGGTCTCCGCGTTCCCGAAGAGGTGGCCATTCTCGGCATCGGCAACTACGACCAGCTCTGTGAACTCTGCTCACCCACCCTCTCCAGCCTCGATGTCGATATGGAGCGCCGCGGCTACGAAGCGGCACGGATTCTCGATGAAATTCTCGAGGGGGCCGAACGCCCCGACGAGCCGGTCCTGATCGCCGCCGGCAAGGTGGTCGAACGGGCCTCCTCCGATGTCTATGCCTTCGAGGATCAGGACGTGGTCGCCGCCCTGCGCTTCATCCGCGAGCACGCGGCGGTCACGATCAAAGTGCGCGATGTCGTGGCCGCGACCTCGATTTCCCGTCGATCGCTGGAAGGACGCTTCAACAAGCTCATCGGACGAACCCTGCATGACGAGATCTGGCAGGCTCATTTCGACCTCGCCATGCGTCTGCTGACCTCGTCCGACCTCTCACTTCAGGAAGTGGCCCAGCGCTCGGGCTTCCGCACCGCCAGCGCCCTCGTGAACCTCTTCCGCCAGCGCTTCAGCCTCACTCCGAAGGAATATCGCGTCGCCAACCGCCGCTGAGCTCAAATCTTTCTGGATTCCGACGTCTGGATGCTGAAGTCTCCCAGACATCATGACCCTCTCAAAATCCGTCTCCTGTCTGCTCCTCGCCTTCTCGATGAACCTAATGGCCGTCGAGCCACCCAAGGTGCTGCCCATCGGTTCGCAGATCCCCGATTTCTCGCTGCCCGGCATCGATGGCAAGACCCACACGCTTTCCGAATACTCAAAGGCCAAGGTGCTGACGATCATCTTCACCTCCAACCACTGCCCCGACGCCGTGGCATCGGGCCAGCGGATCGAGGCCCTGCACCAGAAATACAAGGACAAGGGAGTCGCGGTGGTGGCGGTCAATCCCAACAATCCCATCGGCCTCCGACCGGACGAACTCGGCTACTCACCCTTCGGCGATGCCTTTGAGGAAATGGCCCCCTTCGCCGCCGACTTCAAGTGGACCCTTCCCTATCTCTATGATGGCGAGACCCAGGCCTTCGCCACCGCCTGCGGAGCCCAGTCGTCCCCCCATGTCTTCGTCTTCGATGCCGAACGCAAGCTCCGCTACACCGGACGCATGGACGACGCCGGACGCTCGAAGGCCCCGGTTGAAAAGAGCTATGTCGCCGATGCGATCGATGCCCTGCTGAGCGGTGGCGAGATCAAGGAACCGGTGACCCGCTCACTGGGCTGCTCGACGAAGTGGCTCTGGAAAAAGGAATCCGTCGAGGCCGAGCAGAAGGCCTGGGAGCAGCGTCCGGTCACGGTCGCCGACCTTGATGAGGAGATTGCCAAAAAGCTCGCCGCCAATCCCTCGAAGAATGCGCGCCTGATCAATTTCTGGTCAACCACCTGTGGCCCCTGTGTCGCCGAGTTTCCAATGCTGGTGGACACCTCGCGCCGCTTCTCCACACGGCCCTTCGAGTTCATTTCCGTGAGCCTCGATCCGAAGGAAGACCGGGCGAAGGTGGAAAAATTCCTCAAGGGGAAATTCGCCGCCACTCCCAGCCAGCGGCTGAAGGACATCGCCACCGAAGGACGCACCACCACCAACTACCACTGGATCGGCGGAAACGTCGACAAGCTCGGCACCGCGATCGACCCCGAGTGGACCGGAGCCCTGCCCTTCTCCGTCCTCATCGGCCCAGGTGGCAAGATCCTCTGGAAGCACAGCGGCGAACTGGATGCCGTCGAGCTCCGCAGGCAGATCCTCAAGGCGATCGAGTGAGATCTCGGCGCTGAATCACCGTCCCGCGACGAACCTGATGGACCCATGTCACGATGAGCGGAAGGGCTCATGCCTCTGCCCCTGATCTCCCCAATCATGCCACCTCCGAGTGATATCAGGCCCGGCAGGCCCCTCCGCCAGACCCACCATCCATCCACCCGATATCAGCACCTCGCCCCAGCGAAACCGCCGCCAAATCAAGGATTCCAGCCACTCCGAAGCCAGGTGGGAATCGGGGGATATCATGCAAGCTGATGCTGCGAATAGAGACTGTTGGCCAGAAATTCAGATGCCCGAAATCGACGACAAACTTCTCGAAGCATACGAGACGCTGGGAATCAGAGTCGGGGATATTTTCGAGGACTGTGCGTTCCACCCTGTTTTGTGCCTTGGAGCAGACTACAAGGATGATGAGCTTTGGGGGATATCGTTGATCGATGGGAGCTCCCCCCGCTCTTGCAGTTTCTTGCACTGCGGAGTCCGAAAGTTGACTGCGGATGAGGCTTGGAGCATCAAGATGAATGGCCCTTCGGATGAGTCTGATGCCTCATTGATTTCGTCCGACCGCCGTTGGTGGCACAATGGTTTGACACAGCGAACTGCGATGGGAGCAGTCTACACCATTCTTCCTGTGAAGCTACTATCAGAGAATCAAACCGACGGCCAACAAGCCGTGGATGGCAACCCCCACTAGCCCCTTTGTTCCCGATGCTTCCACCTGATTTCAACCTCAACCCCGCGTCCGACGCTGGCTCCCGCTAGTGGGGTTGCCATCACTCTGACGTTCACTAAAGAAAATGAAATCAAATCATCGCTGGCTAGTTCTTCCGATTATAATGCTTTTCGTGGCGTGCTCGGATGACACCGACAGCAATTCAACTCCACCTGAATCAGTCGATCTTCATTTATTTCGCGGATGGACAGCAGAAGTTCCAATCTCATCGGAAGTCGATTCTATAGCATTCGAGAACTGGGGAGGGGCAGAATGGGAGCGGATCGGCACTGTCAATGTAAAGCATGGGAAGAGTCCTTCTAAAATGTCAGTTCACATTATTCCTGGCATCGACCTTGAGCGGGAGGCTATATACGCCGTTGATGGGTTTCGCGGTGCCTACAGAGTTCCCGATACACTTAAGGGGAAGCTGGTTTGGACCGGCGTTGAAGCGATATCAGAAGCATGCTATCAGATTCTAGCTGTCAAGACTGACGATGGCATGATTCCTTGTTTCCGCGTCAAAACGATGACCAAAAGCGAACAAGGCGGCACTGTGCAACCCGCTACCCGCCCTGAATCGAAGTCTGAGGGTAACGATAAACCTCAACCTGATGCGGAGGGACGCTCTCGGTAGCGGTTGCCATGCCTCGACGTTCTGCATGAAATCTCCCGCACAATCACTGGCCATGCAGATACGGGAAGCGTTTCCTCCGGTAAGTCGTCCGCCAGACGCGGAATTGACTGTGCACGGTAGCGACTGCTTTCATTGCTCGGCCCTTATTGATGAATTCAAGGATGAGAGAGGGGGAACATTCTCGCCAGAATGTGCACGATGGTTGATTGGTGAGCTTTCGTTGTTATCGCCGTCAGGATTTCGGTGGGCTTTGCCTTCGTATCTTGCGGCGGTATTTGCAGATGACGCGGATCAGGATCTCGGAGAGTTTCTCGCCTACCATTTCTGTGGAGACCTTCGCGCCGATGAAGCGGCTGAGCGAGAAGCGCGCGTCCGGGTGCTTTCAGAAGGCCAGATTGATTGTCTGATACAGGTCCTCCATTTGGTGCGGTCCAACCTTGGGAGTGTATACTTCTCGGATGTAGATGAGGCCATCACGTATCTCAACCTGCGGAAGACAATGCTTGCAGAAAAAGCCGGCGCTGGGCAACCCGCTACCCTCCCCGAGGCGAAGTCGTAGGGTAAGCCAGAAACCTCAACCTGAAGCGGAGGGGCGCTCCCGGTAGCGAGTGCCAGGCCTCATCGTCCTTGTGATCGAGCCATATCTCA
Source organism: Verrucomicrobiaceae bacterium (assembly GCA_027485995.1). Classification (GTDB taxonomy): domain Bacteria; phylum Verrucomicrobiota; class Verrucomicrobiia; order Verrucomicrobiales; family Akkermansiaceae; genus Luteolibacter. The sequence goes on along the minus strand of JAIXPW010000051.1, from coordinate 6,639 downwards.
GAAAATCCCAGGCCCGACAAATCGGCACAGCCAAGGGCGGGTAACGTCCTTCTTTGAATTCAGCCTTCCCATCCCCGCCGGGAATGGCCTATCCGTTGGGCCGAAAAATGCGTTTGTTCGGAAAAGTAGCTGATAAAGTAGTCCTGTTGCTGATCAGAACGCAACGGGTCGGCAGCGCACACGGAATCAATCTGGCGAATATCCGAGACAACGACGGAAGATTCTATCGAGCCGCATTCGGAGCGATCGGATTGATCCACGAATTTGGACCACACCATCTACGGCGACTTCGACGGAACTTTGATTGGGTCGTCAACAAGAGGCTATGTTCCGGCGAGGGTTCAACGTGGCCGGAATACCGCCTGAGATTCTGCAATGTGTGTTTCTCGGATTTCGAAGATGATGTGGCTTCCCAAGCCTTTCTTGCGGCAACCTTGGTCGAAGAATCGACACGAAGCAGATTTAGGCTTTCCACGAGCTTGCAGGACGAGGAACGGCTATTGCGGATTATGGAGCGGACTGACAAGGCGGTGATTCATTTTTCCCGGCGCCTTAACTCGGTGAGAGACGGGCTTGGCGATGCCATCGCGAACAGCTACGAGAAGCGCACCTCAGCCGAACGCCTGGCATGGTTCTTTCGCAATGACAGAACTCAACTGATGTATGAAGTGAGACGCTTACGTGAGAACCGAAGAATAGCCCAACAACCCGCGCCGTGACATCCCCTACAAGCCGTTCTGTTTCGATGATCTCCTGTGACGACAAACCTCACCCCTTGAGCGACGGGCACCTCCACCGGTAGAGGTGCATGCGGTCACCGTTCCCAGAGAACATGCAAACCGACATGATCAGCTACTACGGACGACGGGCTCGCGAGTATGAGCAAGTCTATGCCAAGGAGGAGCGCCAAGAGGACCTTGCTCAAGCACGCAGGATCATCGGCGCGGCATTTGACGGCCAAGACGTATTGGAAGTTGCCTGTGGGACGGCCTATTGGACAGAAGCCTTTGCAGCTTCAGCGAGATCAGTCGTGGCCTGCGACATCAACTCTGAAGTGCTAAAGATTGCGCGTGGCAAAGATTGGGGCAGGAACTCCATCGAGTTTCTCGAAGCCGATGCCTACGCCCTTCCAGGGTTTGATCGTCAGTTTTCGGCTGCTTTCTCCGGCTTTTGGTGGTCGCATGTTCCGCGAAGTAGGCTACCAAGTTTCCTCGATCGGCTTCACAAGAATCTTCTCAGCGGCTCCAAGGTGGTGTTCATCGACAATCGCTTCATTGAGGGAAGCAGCACTCCAATTCTTCGAACTGACGAACTTGGAGATTCATTTCAGCGACGTACTTTGGCGGACGGCAGCGTCCACGAAATTCTAAAGAATTTCCCATCGGAGAGTGAGTTGTTGGACGCTGTCTCGGAGTCAGCGTCAACGGCAGACGTGCTGCTGACCGACTACTTTTGGATCCTGAGCTACCAGATCAAATGAAGAATCGGCCCAACAGGGCGTGGATGGCAAGGGCGGATGATCACCCCTTGTTCGCTTCGCGCTATGAGTCCTGCGCCTTCGTGCCACCACATCTGACGCTAAGCCAAGACCCATGATTGATATCACGATCATCTCCTTCGGATTCAAATATGGCGAGCCTTACCCCGAGGCCGACATGCGCATTGATCTCCGCAACCGCATCGCCAATCCACAAGACCAATTGCCCAAGGGTGCGATTGGAACGGATGTGGTCGTGAAGCGTTCAGTTCTCGGTTCGGACCAGAACCGAAAGATCTTCGAGTCCTATTTCACCCGAGCAAGAAAGCTTTCGCGGCTCAAGGAGCACACGATTGTTGCTTTCGGTTGCACAAGTGGCATCCACAGAAGTGTCGTGTTCGCCAACGAATTGGCTGAACGTCTTGCAGCAGTGGGCTGCAAAGTGAATGTTGAGCATCGCCACCTGAAGCCAAGAGAAGTCGGCCCCAACGAAGCCTAACAAGCCTCCTTCATGATCAACTTCTGGATTTCCAGCAAGGGACTTGCACCCCATTTGCATCGCTGTGGTGCTCCACGGCCAGCTTGGTTTCAAGAAGACTCATCGAAACTTGAGGCTGGTCGAGATGGTCACAACGCGGCCTGTCATGCTTCTTCTAGGTTCAGATTTTCTTCCAGGATCAGGTTCCTCGCCAGATTGTATGAGTATGGGTCGCAGATGCAAATCGTGACCGCTTCGATTGAAGAAAAATCCTCATCAGCAAATACCTTGGACGCGATGCGAAAGAATTCGTCAAAGTCAAGATGGCCATATCCGGTTGCCAGGGCAGACAGAGCAATCGAACGAATGCTTGGATCTTGAAGGCACTCGGTGAGGCAGCGTCGGAGAACATCGGCCACGATCTCAGACGTTGTATCGTAGAATCCGTCACTCGGAACCACGTGAAACACCTTGGAATAGGGCATTCCCCTGGAAACCAATTGGAAGATCGAACCTCTAGGTGCAAATCTTGTCCGCTTCTCATGGAGCAAACGGTGCAGATCTTCCTGAACATGCTTGCCAAAGCGCTTCACCAAACACGCCCCAACTCCACCAGAACAATTCAGGAGCACATTGGTCGAATAAACCAAAGCGTCTGCAGGTAAATCAAGCACGTCAATATTCTGAATCGTTGCCTTCACGGGAAACTCATGGTGGCAAAAAGACTGCGATGCATGTCTATCGGTTGAAGTTCGTTGCTCGGCCTGACGGTTAGCTCATCCACGGCGGGGATGGAAGCATGGATTCCACCGGGCGCATCACCGACTGTTGGTTGGAGCGGCTTCGCCTTCATGGATCACTGGTTTCACGCAGAAGGAAAGTATGACAACACAGTAAAAAATGCCAATACCGAGAGCAAGAGGGACGCGATTGATGCCAAGATCGACGGTCGCAGGGTCCTCTTGCAGGCACAAGCCACCAACCAAATCAGAGCGCCCAAGCCACTTGATGCGGTGATGAACAGGAAGAATGGCCAGAGATCCACCCAAGTCGACCAAACATTCATCCGTGAAGGACTACCCACGTTGAGTTGAACTGTAGTCGCGCCCCCAACGACCAGGAACAGGTAACTCATCGTTGCTGCGACTGTGACAGGAACTCCGCCAGCGAGCACAAACTTCACGGCTGGATGCGGTGCGTCAGGAGTTCTGGATCCGCGGACAGGTCGATCCCGAACACCCGAAGTGATCGCAAATCCCACGTAGGCCAAGGTCGCAAGGATGAGCAAAGGCAGGAGCATCTCTTCAGTGGCCAAGTCGAGGCCTGGCCAGCCGCTGCCGGGGGTGCCCTTCCTGAACTGGTTGGGGTTGATCGCTACGCTCAGACTTCGGCCCGGTGGGTATTGCGGGTTGCCCGGCTCCGGCCTGATCGCCCGGCTTGTTCACCTCAGGATTCACGCCCTGAAGGAACTCCCCTGGCTCGACAAAGACGACATTGAAAGTGCCCTGCGTGGCTCCCTTCTTCGGAGGCTGGTAAACCGTGGACAGGTAATGGCCACTCGATGCCTTGATCCGTAACGACCTGCCACCCAGGGTATTGGTGGTGCTGAACTCAGCCCCATTTCTCGATGCCCATTCCTCAAGCCTTCTGGAGCAGGCATCGAACAGAATGGACGCTGCATCGCCCTCCTTCCTCAGTCCTAGGCTGATCTCATAAGAAGAGGTATGAACTCCTCCAAAGGCTCCCGTGTGGGATGCGGTAATCACCAGTTTTTCCTGCTGGACGGCATCTCTCAGAACATCAGGCCAGTTGCCAATGCTTTGATCGGCAAGCAGAACCCTGCCCGCGAGCGAGAACGCGAGAATAGCGCATTGAATGGATTTCATGATTCGACAATCTCGGTAAACCAATGGGCCATCGACGGCGGGAAGAGAAGCCAGAATTCAAACTGAGACGCTGCCCGACTCCGCATCATCCAGTATATCGGGGGCTTCTGACTTTCTCAGGGACTTTCAAGATCGGCACCTGCGGCGGTCCTGGCATCGTGGATATTGCCCTTGAGCAAGCCGAGAGCCAACTGGACAGTCGCCTTGTTCGTGTCACAACGCTCCATCATGCGGTCGGCAAGTCCCTTGCCCTCCAGATCGTCCTTCCAGGCGGTCAGGCCTTCCTGAAGGGCTGATAGGGCGTAGTAGCGCTCCTGCGCATTTGGACTTTTCTCCACCCTGTCAAATAGCGGATCGGCTGCCTTGATTCCCATGGCAACGATCGCCTTCACGGCGCGGGCGTCTTTGCCGTTCCGGTAAGTCTGGCCGAAGTCGAGCCCCTCCATGTCACCTCGCTGCAAAAGCAAGGGAACCAACTCCACGCAACCCAGCTCAGATGCCAGGAGCAGAGCTCTGTCAAAGCCCTTCGCTCTGGTCTCCAGATACGACCTGCAGAACTCTGCGAATTCAGCTTTGGGTGGATCTTGAATGCCTTCTCATCAAAGTAGCCTTGCTCAATCCTCTGTTGCAACGCCTTGACAAGCTCGGATCGCCTCATTGGATCCTCGACAAGCCCTTCCTGAACTCCGGCTGTTCTTGCCGCCTCCTTCAGTCGAGACATTCGATCCACCGAGGAATGCACCAAAAGACCCCTCTCTGACATGACCTTGGCGATCTCCTCATGCTTTTCCCTGGTTTCGATGGCCAGAATGACTTGCTTCGATGGAACGTAAAGCGTGACACCATCGAGAAATGACTCCTGAACATAGTCCTGAGCGGATTCGGAATAGATGTCAAAGGCCCAGGTCATGCCGCTGAAGCTGGCAAAAACATAGGACGCCGGCTCAAGGCCCGCAGCGATCCGTTCCTCGCGCTGATACTCACTGACAGTTTCCAGGAACTTCCCGCTAAGCTCATAGGAACGGCACTCCAAACTCTCGCGTCGCCGGGTCAGACGGGCGCCTTCCTTGGTCTCCTCATAATTCATTACTCCTCCGTATCCACCGCTGAACTCTGCTGCCAGCAAGCAGGCTACGGGAAACTTGGCCGGGAAACCAATGGCCAAGGGAGCCGACTCGCCCAGTCCCTTCTTTTTCAAAGGCTCCATGACTTTGACATAGCGCTGGAACAGCACATTCATCTCCTTGGAGTAGGGCGAGTCCTCCGGAATTCTCCTGAACGTGTCAGGCTTTGCTTCGTAGATGATCGCTCTTGCAATTCCACTCTTCGTCTCTTTCGAAACCGCCTCATTGAACTTCTCGACAAACTCACTGAGATTCGTGCCCTTGATCTCAGTATCGCTCGGAAATGCGATGTTCCAGTCAAACGGACAAGGATGAGCGACCAATGCGAAGGGACACATGGCCCAAAGAATTGCTGCGATTCGATTCATGGTCTTCTTGTTGCAGGCTCAATGGGCGTCTGCGGGCGCGGTTGGGGCAGTCGATGACGCGCCGCTTGTGGGTTTATGCCCGTTGGATGGCAAGGTTTGTTCAGCTTTTCGCTTCTCGATGCCCGCAACGATCTCCATCTTCTGGTCCAGTGGGAGTTTCTGGCCAGAGTGTCGCACCCGGAAAGTGCCGTCCTGAGCACGCCAGAGCAACCAGACAAACTCCGCCTTTCCCGTTTCCTTGAAACCCAGCCGTCCGCTTGTGTATTGAGGATTCGACCATCTTAACGTGAGCTTCTTGGAATCAGATAAGGCACCCATGAGGGTCTCGGTCACTTCGATTGTGCCCTCACCATAGTCAACTTTGTCGACGCTCCACTCTTTCACGTTCGTGAGCCTGCCGATCACGACCACATCGGTTTGGGCTAGAAGTTCGGCAGTGCTGAGCCTCCTCTCGTAATCCGCCTGGGCCGAGCCTGCCCCGAGGAGGAACAGGAGAATGAAGAGGGATCTGATCATGGTTTCGTTTCTACTCTGGCACCGACGTCTTGTTAGCCATCTTGACTAGGGTGGATCGCACCGCAGGCTTGGGATCGTAAGATTGCTTCAATTGATTACCTGTCTACGTTGCTTCCCGATCTTCACTTCCATAGGCCACTTCTTTGCATTGAGGACGGATATCACCCTACCGTCCTTCGTGAAGATTCCCAGGCTCGTCACTAGCTCTTTGTGCTTGATCTCGAACTCTGCCATGCCGCTCTTATTGGTCGTCGCCTCGAGAGGATTGGGAGACGAATTGAAATACACACAAACCTTGGCGTCTTTCACTGGCGCGCCTCCGTCCAGCACAGTGATCCTTGCCGTCCGGCAAGAAACCATGAGCAGAGTCAGCAGGAGGCACATTCCGGTCTTCATTGGTGCTGAGCAAAAAGGGCTCCGGGCGAAAATTACTCATTCCTTGGATCCAACCGCTTGATATCGGCACAGTCTCAAGTGGTCTGAGAATCGCTGAGATCCTCGATTTTACAACGATTATCTTGGGGCAAGGTGATGATATCAGGTAGAATTTTGGATTGTGGATTGAGGATTGCGGATTTTTGACCTAGTTTAACTTGGACCAAGGCAGATCCTCTATTCAATTCTCGCTGATCAGGGTAAACGACCGGCATCCAACGTCAGTCGAGCCCGAGCCCGAGCCCGAGCCCGAGCCCGAGCCCGAGCCCGAGCCCGAGCCTGAAGCCTGAAGCCTGAAGCCTGAAGCCTGAAGCCTGAAGCCTGAAGCCTGAAGCCTGAAGCCTGAAGCCTGAAG
>JAIXPW010000173.1 GCA_027485995.1 Verrucomicrobiaceae bacterium | reverse complement strand
GGGATCTGCGGGACCGCCATGGGCGCGGTCGCGGCCGCCATGAAACAGCGCGGCTTCACCGTGACCGGGTCCGATGCCAACGTCTATCCGCCGATGTCCGACTTCCTGCGCGGCCAGGGAATCCCGATCGCCGAGGGCTATCGCGAGGAGAACATCCCGGCCGACACCGACGTCGTGATCATCGGCAACGCCATTTCACGCGGCAACCCGGAGGCTGAGGCAGCGCTCGACCGCAAGCTGCTCTATCATTCCCTCCCCGAGGTCCTGAAGGAGTTCTTCCTGCGCGGCAAACGCAACTTCGTCGTCTCCGGCACCCACGGGAAGACCACCACCACCTCGATGCTCGCCTGGCTGCTCCGGAACGCCGGGCGCGACCCCGGCTTCCTCATCGGCGGCCTGCCGAAAAACCTCGGCCAGGGCGCGGTGTTCACGAACTCCGAATTCAATGTTCTCGAGGGCGACGAATACGACACCGCCTTCTTCGACAAGCGCTCGAAATTCCTCCACTACCTTCCGGAATGCGTCGTGGTGAACAACATCGAGTTCGACCACGCCGACATCTACGACTCGATCGATGCCATCAAGCTGACCTTCAAGCGCCTGCTCAACATCGTCCCGCGCGGCGGCGTGGCCTTTGTGAACGGCGACGAGCCGAACTGCCTCGAAGTCGCCGCCAACGCACCCTGCCCCGTCACCACCGTCGGCCTTTCGGAAAGCTGCACGCTGCGGATCGAAAACGTGAGCTACGAGACCGATCGTAGTTCGTTCAACCTCGGCGGCGAACACTACTCGGTCCGCATGACCGGCGAGTTCAACGTCCGCAACGCCGCCATGGCTGTGGCAGCGGCCACTTTCGCCGGACTAACGCCCAACGAAATCCGCGAGGGCTTGGAATCCTTCGAAGGCGTCGCACGCCGCCAGGAACTGCGTGGTGAGGTCAACGGCATCAAGATCATCGATGACTTCGCCCACCACCCGACCGCCATCAAGCTCGCGGTCCAGAGCCTGCGCCAGCGCTACACCGAGGGCCGACTGTGGATTCTTTTTGAGCCGCGCTCGAACACCACCAAGCGCTCGGTCTTCCAGCACGAACTCGCCGAAGCCCTCGCGCTTCCGGACTTCGCCGTCGTCTCCGCCATCCCGGATCTCCACAAGGTCCCCGAGGGCCAGCGGCTCGATCCCGGCAAGCTCGCCAGCGACATCGCATCGATGGGTGGCCACGGCCGCTACATCCAGACCGTCGAGGAAATCGTCGCCATCGTCGCGGCCGAAGCCAAGCCCGGTGACACCGTCGCCGTCCTCAGCAACGGCGGTTTCGGCGGGATTCACGGAAAGCTGCTCGAAGCGCTGAAGTGAGACGTTTCTTTATCGCGAATGGACGCGAAGAACGCGAATGGCCAAGACCCTCAACATCCGCAAGGCCCCGCTGAAGGTGCTGCACCAGCGCCAGATCGTCCTGCTCAGGAATTGGCGCGAACTCCTCTCCGCCGGCCGCCAGCACGACGCCGACTCCCTGCTTCCCGACCTCCTGCTCTCCATCAACGCCATCGCCTCCGGCCTGCGGACTACAGGTTGAGCCTCTGAGATCAAGGCTCTAAAATGGATCTGAGCCAAGCGGCGGAAAATTTGCATGCAGCTATGGCAGCGCCCTCAATGTGAATCCGCGAGGACCGACCCCGGCCCGACCCCGGCCCCTACGTCTATGACCGCCGATGCGAAAGTAATATCGCCTTGGCGCTCTTCGGTGGCGCTCGACGCTCACAGAACGCCGCTACAACGCACTCCACACGCTTGCGACAGTTATGATTACGCGGAACCCAAGTTAAATGAAACAATCCAGCTCCGTGCGGCGTATCGATCATGACAAACTCCATATGACAACCTGCAACCTTCCTCTATGAAGCATACCATCTCCACAGCAGTTCTTTTGGCTCTCGTTTTCACCTGCCAAGTTCATGCCGAAAGCGCCTCCGCACCGGGCCAAATCACCGCACTCGACCAAGCCGGCAAAACCGTGCTGATGGCTGATGATGTGCTGCCACCGGTTCCAGGCACCGCATTCTTTCAAGCCGTCAACTCGGGCAAGGCTTTCCAACGCATTTGGGTGGAGGGCTGGAAAACCCGGGCACAGATATTCTCATGGCAGGTCTCGGCACCAACAGCCGGTGCCTATGCGGTGGAATTGGTGTCCAGCGGTGTGACAGAGGTGGTGGTAGACGGAGGAAAACATCCCCTCCAATCTTCTATCAAGGCCGAAGGCTGGGAGGGATGGAACCGCGCTCGCCTGGGTGCCGTGCAGTTGAAAGCGGGAGCCAACACCCTGACCTTGCAATTGCCCAAAGACCAGGCGACCGGCGGCAAAGTCCGCAGCTTGGAGTTGATTCCGGTGGCCGCCAGGGCCGCATATCAAAAGCGTGTGGACGCATTGCGCTCCGACACCACCTGGATGCGCGAGGGCAAATACGGCGTCATGCTGCAATACGGCGGATGGGGCTATCCCGCGCAGGGCGACAAGAAGCTCTTTGAGCAGGTGGTGCAAGAGTTCGATGTGGAGAAATTCGCCAAGCAGGTGGACGAAGACATGGGTGCCAAATGGGTGATTTGGTCCATCACCTGGCGCGGTTCCCACTTCCCCATGCCGCTCAAATCGGTGGACTCCATCGTGCCCGGTCACACCACCCGGCGCGATCTGGCGGCAGATTTGGCTGCGGCTCTCAAAAAGCGCGGCATCAAATTGATGTTCTACTATCACCCCGGTCATGAAGATCCGACCTGGTGGGCCGCCAACTGGGGTCCGGATGCATCGACCGCCCGCGGCGACAAGGCACGCTTCCTCAAGAACTGGCAGGCGGTGATTGCGGAAATAGGCAACCGCTATGGCGATGACCTCGCCGGCTGGTTTTTTGACGATGGCGCGCTCTATTCACCGGCCGGTTTTGAAGTGTTGACTAAGGTTGCCAAAAGCGGATCTTCCAACCGTTTGGTTTCCTATAACAGTTGGATACTCCCGACCTTCACTGATTTCCAGGATGTGCACATGGGAGAGATGTTCACCAACGCCAATCCCGCCGACATGGATGCCTGTGGCATATACCAATCCGGCCCGCTCAAGGGCAATCAGGCGCATTGCATGGTCACCGTAAACAGCGAAGGCTGGGGCGTCTGGCAGCCCAATACCAGCATTCCGCTCCGGATGAGTGCCGGGCAGGCCATCGCCTTGGTCAAGCGCGGCGCGGCGCGTGGAGAAGTCGTCAGTCTGAACTTCGACATGTATGAAGACGGCACGATCACACCCGAGACACTGGAGATGTTCCGGCAGGTAAAAAAGGCCATTCGTTTATTGCCACCGGTATCCGAGGGCAAGCCCGCCACCGTCTCCGGCGAGTGGCCGGGCGGCTACGGCGCGGACAAGGCGGTGGATGGCGATCCCGGCACCTTCTGGGCCTTTGCCAAGGGCGATACCGCAGCGTGGCTGGAAGTGGACCTTGGCAAGCCGATGAATATGTCCCGCGCTGTGATTTGCGAAGGGGTAACAGCGCCCCGGGTGCCCTTGGTTTCCAAATTCACCATCGAAGCCCAACAAGCCGACGGCTCATGGAAAGCGGTGGCAAACGGCACAGACATCGGTGCGGAGAGAACCCTAACATTCCAACCTGCGGCTGCAAGGAAGTTCCGTTTGCATGTCTTGGAGTCCAAAGATGCCAAGGGCACCTCACCGGTCGTCACCGAGTTTCAGATTTTTGCCAAATGATTTCATGGCCGGGGTCAGTCCCGAAAATCAAGTGTTCAGAGCATTGGCAAAACCTGTCAGGAACGCCCGAGCGGCTCAGTAGGCCAGTTTCAAATCTTCTGCCCCTTACGCTCCGATCGGATGCCAAACGGTCTTCGCTTCAACGAAGGCGCGGATCTCGTAAACGCCCTGGAGCTTGTCCGAGGTCCAGTCGAGGGCGTCCTCGGCGTTGAAGAACTTGAGTCGCTTCACGCTGTCGGCCCCGCCGATCTGGAGTTCGGTGCGCTCGGCCTTGGTCGCCACGGCGGAAAGCGCGCG
>JAIXPW010000064.1 GCA_027485995.1 Verrucomicrobiaceae bacterium | reverse complement strand
TCATCCGTTCGAAAAAGTGCCTCTAAATGAGCTACTTACGGAAATCGACCACAGAACCTTCATGAATCAAGATTCTAACCAATTGGATTTGTTTTAGTTACAACCGGACGCCCGTGAGAGAATTAAATGAAATTGGAAAGCTTTTGGCCGTTGGTGCGTCACGACCTCTTCTGCCATCGTAATTAGGTCAAAGAGGCTGTTGAGTATAGGTCGAAATGCTCTCGGATGTGGCGACCAATGTGCGGCACAAGCCACTCCTTGTCCACAAAATCATAGTAGTCTTGATCCTCGGCATTGAAACGGCCCTCCTTGTATGGTTCCACGAAAAAATCCCATGACTTCCCACGATTTCTCCATTGATTCGAGTAGTCGATCCCGGTATATTGCTTCCAAGCCCTTATCACAATCTCTGTGATGCCAGATTGTCCCAATGCCTCAACATCTTGAAGCAAATGTGAATCGTATCGCCCACCGGCATTGGTGAAGAACTGGTAAAAACCGCCATTGAGCACATCAGCATCAAGTGCAACAAGAGTGTAAATCCGCCTCCAGTGGGGAGGAAGGTGCTTCACCTTCGATCCATAAGAACCCTTGGCGCGATCTAGAGATTCACATGTTTCTTTATGGGCGGCCCAGCAGAGATCCTCGTCATTATTGGATAACGTAGACTGACTAAGGCCGTTCGGGACGGGCATGCGTCCAGCATAGACGATATCCTCGAAGGCGTGGCGGGCTTTGGAGAATAGTCTCATGTTCTTGCAGAACCGTATCTTTTCGTAGGATCTCGTTACTTTATTTCTACTTCATCCGACCCGGATCCAAAATGGCTGGAATCCACGATTTGACAACGATTTTCTAGGATCAAGGCGGTGATATCGGGGCCTACGAGGGCGATCGTCCGAGACGACCTGACGGGACGGATATCAGGGAGAAGAATTCTGGATTTCGGAATCGAAGGGCTCGGGGTCCGATGAAATCTCGCCTTCCCAATCCTCAATCCTCAATCAGTCTCTGCAGACGCCGCAGACCGAATGAGGAATGACGAATGACGGCCAATCAAATCAAGGGCCCAGCGCCGTTTATCGGTGGACTCGATCATCCTTCCATCACATCCATTACACGTCAATGCGAAGAAGAATGCCATTTCCTGTCTCACTCCTTCCGATGATGATCGTCGCATCCTTGAGCGCTGCGATTTTCTCCACTGTCCTGAAACTGGGCAGTCTTCACCAGAAGGTCGATGATCGCCTCGCCCCGTCTCGACCCAAGCCGACGATGATTCAGGAGTTGTCGAGCGTGGATCCATTCTCCGACCAGGCAGATCTGAACTCTGCGTCAGCGAGAGCCAATCTGGTCGCGGTTAAGGTCAACTTTTTCGAAGGCGGCTCCTCGACTGAAGAACTCTCATTCGATTGGATTGCTCCCTTTGAGCCTCCAGCGGCCAGGGAATGAATCTCCTCAGAACTCCAGTCCGCGACATGGCACTCCTTGTCGGGCATCCGGTTTCGCTGATTCCCGGTGATTTCCAGAAACCCGTGATCGACGCTCTCTCCCGCTTCCATGGCATGCATGTGCTTTACGGTCGGCCTGTTGATTGGTACACGTTCGGAAAATGAAACTGATTTTACTCCTGCTTGGCTGCCTGCCCTTTGTTGCTTGGGGGGAAGAGTCCTACTTTTTCGTTTACAAGAAAGGGGGAGTGAACGCCGAGATGCGCATCGAAGGAGATCATCTTCACACAGTGAAACAGATCCTGAAGATCGATCCCCCCAAGGCGAAGCAACTGATCGCGTTCCATCAGGGTCTCGGATCCGGACGAGCTTACCAAATCCAAATCGACCTCAATGATCAACTGGAGGAATCCTGGTTCCCCATGTTGAAACTGGGAGATGACCTCATCACCGGCGGAATCAGTGTGAGTTATTCCAACAGCGAAAGGAGGCCGGCCTCGATCTCCATCGAGAGCGATGATCCCGAAAAGATCAGGAAATGGTGCGCGCTCCTTGGAACCCTTCTCGCCCTTCCGGAGAGTCGAATCGATATCGATTTGGAAAATGCCGATCAACAGGAGGCTGATCCATCCGATGTTGCCTCAGATGGGACTGGAGGCAAGGCCGGGAACCCAAACGGGCAGTTGTCCCCGGATACAATCTCGCGTTTGAACGGTGAGTCTGAGTGGATCCTCGATCAGGGGCCGACGATCTCATTGAGGGAATCGAAAGCCAATGGGTTCTCGTTTCATGATCCGGCAGGGAATGAGCTTTTCAGGCTCGCCAAGCACGAGCAGGTTCGTGCGGTGGTGAAGAGTCCTTTAAGAAAGGCCATCTTGTTCAGGATCGACCATGAGGATGGCTTTGGCGGATGTTTGCTGCGCCTGAGCCTGCGTGACCGAGTAACCAGGTTCGAACGTGTGTTGGCCTACCCGGCGACACCTCTGTTCGAGGGGAAGCGATGGTGGGTGAGCGACTTGGGTGCTGTCAGCGACGATGGCGACGTGATTCTGGCAAGGCTTGGCTGGATGCATCAGACGACCGGGCGGGTTTCCTACGAATGGCAGACATGGTCGATTGGTGGGCAGAAGCAACTCGGTAGCGGACTGCAGATTGGAAATGGCAAAACTCAGGTGCCCGAAAAAGGCCAGGACGACAAGTTGGCAACTCCAGCCAATTGATTCTCCAATCACTTCACAACCACCCGTCAGCCACCCCATCCTCATTGGTCTCAAGATGGAAGTCATGCTCAGTTTCCTGGGGATCAAGCTGCGGACTTCCTTGGAGGATGGGTGCTTGAGAATGGATTCTCCCGGTCTGGTCCGACTCCTTTCCTTTGGTGCCTATCGTCGAACCGTGTTGATTGATCCCGGCAGGTGCAGCATCGAGTTCACCACCAGCTTGTTCGGAAGGCACCGCAGGCGGGAGTTTCACCTCTCGGAGATTTCACGACTGGACTATCGCTTTGTCGAGACTGGCATCCAAACCGGTTCCGCCTGGCTGGGAAGCCATGATTCTACAGAGTGGTTCACTTTGGAGATTGTCCTCAAGAAGGATCGGGAACACCTTTTGATTGGGCGGTTCATTGGTGGAGGAAATGCAGATCATGGCTGGGAGGGCATCCTTGCGATGACCTACAACCTCCAGCAAGCTCCAGCGACTGTGCGGACTTGGAGCCCGGCTGCATGTCCACCTAGGGGGCGAGCGGGGTTGGGTCGGGACCATTTAGAAAGCACACCGAGCCCTGCGGTGGGCCGCTGTCGCCGTCACCCCACTGAATCGGCGGAGATCGACCGCCCGACCTTCCTTCCGGTCAAGCGCCAGAAACAGCATGTCAGGCTGGTATCATGTCTGACAGGCTGCTAGCACAAAGGCGGCCCGGATTTCCGGTCCGCCGTTGTCACATGGACCCAATCCTACCGATCCGATGATCTTCGCCCTATCGTCAAGACTCCTGAGACTTGTTCTTTCGATCGCCTTTGGCCTCACGTTCGAGGCGGGTGGACAAGTCCTGCCTGAGATTCCTCCGGTGAGCCTGAAGGCAAATCCTGGCGGAGGTTCCGCGTTCTCGTGGCTGGCATTTCGTGACCAGCTTTATCGGGTGGAGCGCTCGACCTCTCTGGCAAGTGGGTCCTGGGCTCAGGTCGGAGATCTTCAGGCCGGGGATGGTCGATGGCAGACTTTCACCGACCCAGATCCCGCGCCAAAGGCCTTTTATCGCGTGGCGGTGGTCGATGAGGCCTTCAGTCCCTCAGTTCTCGCTCCGGTCTGGCAACTGGATGCAACGACGGATTTTCCAAATGTCACGAATGGGACCCCGATCTCAAACTGGTCTGGCTCTGGTTTGGCATCCGATGTCCAGACGAACGTCTCCAACCGACCGGTCTATCGCGAGGGTGCGGCGGTGTTCGACGGGGCCGGGGATCATTTGAAGTTTCCGATGTGGGCAGGAGGCGTCGGGCCGGAATGGACCATGGCGTTGCTGATCAAGGTCCGGCCGGGCGTCATCAACTACCACAATCTCTGTGGAGGTTCCTTTGCAGCGGGTCGTGCGCTGGAGCTGCAATGGTGGGAGGGCGGCGTCGGCTCCCGGATCGAGGGGGACTGGGACTTCGGGCTGATCCGGAGCGCTTACAATCTTTACCCAAGCGACAACTGGCGCGTGCTGATCATCCGGTCGAGCCGGGGATTGACCCGGACAAGGCTCGATGGATTCGAGACATGGCTTGGCCTCCCGTTGAAAACGGTCGGTCAATCCGGGACCTTCAATCTCGGATGTGGTTACGACGATGGAGGATTGTCTTCGCCCGTGAGTGTGAGATATGCGGCCTTCATCCCCACTGAGATCGGCGACGAAGAGTGTGGGAAGTTGGAACGCTGGATGGAGCGGAAGAAGCAAGGTGCCTATCCGGAGGCCCAGCTGTTTCTTTCGGGTGGGCAAAGCAATTATGCCTATGTCTATGGGCAGATGAGGAACCTCCTGGGCTCGTCCTTTCCGAATGCGGTGCTCGCGCCCAGCAGCCACTACTCGTCGACCTCCCTGATGGCCTGGATGCGTGACCGCGAGGGTGGGGGCTATGAAGTGGCTCCACGTGTTGACTTGAGCGAGGCTCCACCCGAGTCGAGGGCTTATGGGAAGGACACCATCCATGGAGGCGATTTCACAATCGAGGAGTGGAGGGAACAGATCGAGCGGGTGCGCCGAAATCCCAAGTCCTTGTCGGCAATGATGTTCGTCCAGGGTGAGAACGACACTGACGACGCAATGTATCAGTGGAAGCCAAATGGCCAACCGGGTGGCGTGGTGGATTACGATCAACACTTCACCGACCCCTATGCGCTGGCCGACTCTTACGGGGAACGTTCGCTCGCATGGAATCAGGCGGTCCGCCGCGCGCTCGGACTTCCGGACATGGTCTGTGTTTATGAGCGGGTCTTTTATGTGGGCCTCACGAGGACAGGAGTTCAGAACGATTGTGAATATCGCCAGCGCTACAGCCAACTGAGGGCCATGGAAAGGGATCCCCGCTATCTGGTGGTGGATGCATCCGAGATCGAACGCGAAGACGGCATTCATTTCACCCAGAACGGAGCCGCTCGCTACTCACGCGCGGCGGTTCGGCTGTTGAAGAATTCCGCCAGATTGGCCAAGCTGTCCTATCATGCCAGAATGATTGCCATGAGGGTGATCGATTCCGGATTCGTTCCAACCGATGCCGGTCTCGCTGCCTGTGAAACCTTCGTCGCCAGTCCTGAATACCCCAAACTCTTCTACCTTGTCGTTCCTTCGCTGACGGCAGCCGATCCCATCGACCAGGAGCGCTTGAGGAGGTGCAACCTCGTGGTGCATCAAAACGGGATCTACGACATTGGCTTCGACAACTTCAATTCCGCCCACGCAACGGCCTACTGCGATTTCGATGCGAACCAACAGGTTCTGGGATCGGCGATCGAAGCCTTGCTGACGGCCTGGGGGGTGAGTGATACGGTTGAGTTCCTGGAACCGTTTTGACCCTTGAGACGAAAATGGGAAACCACCAAAGTCACGAAAAGCACGAAAGCAGAAGCAATCGTCGCCATCTTCGCACTCACCTGGTGAATGAGTCTGAAGTGTTTCGGAATTGCCTGATTTTCGCGATGGTTCGTGAATTTCGTAGTTAGTATTTCAGGATTGAAGTTGGGTTGTTGTCTCGTGGCGGACCTGACTTCCTGGCGGATTCTTGTCATTGGGGTCTCGTGACAGGAGGCCTCGCGGATTCCCCCACCCGATACCGCGGTTCCTGGCCTGTCGGGTCCGCTCGATGGACGAAGTCTCATCACCCTATTCAATCTGGGTCACCTTCTTGGTGGCCAGGTTGAGGATGAACACCCTCGATTTCTCGTCAGACATGATCAGCAAGTTGTGAACCTTGTCCAAGGTGAGGCTGGTGATAAACACATCCTGGACATCCTTTTCCAATTCTTTGTTGTACTGGGTTCTGTAGATCTGGACTTGCCACAGAAGTTTGTTTGTTTTGGGCTCCCGAGCCTCCACCACTCCACCCTTTTGAGCCCGTTCACCCTCCGGGAAGTGAGGGACGGAGAATACGGACTTCTCCGTCACAATCGGCGGAACTACGCTGGGTGGGACTCGTTTGGCCATGACGTTGGCGGCAAGGAGAGCCATGAGGGCGATGGTGTGGATGATGGTCTTCATCGTGAGTGAGACACTGAACGCGCGGGTTTCTTGGATTTATTCTCGGATCGTTCAACGTGCGGGAGACTCGCGGGCTGAGGACGAGCTTGAATTCAACGATGAAGCAATCACGCCTTCCCGGGATGGCTCAAGAGGCTTGTTGATGCATCCAACGAAAGAATTTTCCGCGTTGCTTACAGTTCGAGACGATCGCGGAACTCCTGGGCTTGTCTTCGTGAGAACTCCACTTCGGTGCCGTCTCGCAGCGAGGCTTTAAGGCCGCCACTGAACCAGGGTTCCATTTTCTCGATAAAGCTGCGATTGACCAGCTGACCGCGATTGGCGCGAACAAACAAAGTGCCGGGCAAGCGCTTTTCCATCGCGGCCAAGGACCGTCGCAATAGTGGTCGTTCGCCACGAAAATGAATCCGCGTGTGATTGCCTTGAGCCTCGATCAGGGCGATCTCCTTCAAGGGCACGAACCAACAGCGTTCGCCTTCGCGGACAAACACCCGGTCATCCTCTTGAAAGGGTGCCTCGGGGTCGTGGGTGGGCGATGTTTCGGAGGAGGGCTCATGGTCGGGTCTTTCGTCTTTTCGCCCGATACGGGCCAGTGCTTCGGCGAGGCGCTCCGGTTCGACCGGCTTGAGCAGGTAGTCGAGAGCGTTCACCTGAAATGCGCGCACGGCAAACTCATCGTAAGCAGTAACAAAAATGATATGCGGATGCGGTGCAGGGAGAGCAGCCAGCAGATCGAATCCGTTGCGGACGGGCATCTCGATGTCGAGGAACACCAGCTTGGGGCGCAGCGAGGGGATCAGACGCAAGGCTTCGGTCACATTGGCCGCTTCACCGACGATCTCGATCTCGGGGTGGGCCGCAAGGAGGTGTCTGAGCTCCTTGCGGGCCAGATGTTCATCGTCGATCAGCGCGGTTTTCATGATAAGGGGAGTGATTCGTTCGGCGAAGGCGCTAGAGGAGCGGGCAAACGGACTCTAGCCTGCACAAGCCCTGAAGCGGGAACGATCAAATCCAGCGAGGCCTCCGGACCGAACAACAGATAGAGGCGCGTTCGGGTATTGGTCAGACCCACGCCGCGAGAGTTGGGTGTAGATTCGAGGGAGCCGGGGTTGGTGACATTGAGATGCAGCTTCGCTTCGGCTACTTGCGCCGAGATTTCGATCTCGCCGCCGACCTCGATGCGGTTGATGCCATGTTTGATCGCGTTTTCCACCAGGCTTTGGAGTGCGAATGGCGGCACCGGCCAGTCGCGGGCTGCGGCGGAGGCATCGATTTTCCAGCACAATCGCTCCTCGTGACGCAGCTTCTCTATCTCCAGATAATCTTCCACCATGTTGAGCTCACGTGACAGGGGCACCAAGGGTTCCTGATCGGTGGCCAAAGAGGCGCGCAGCAGGTTGGCCAGCCGACTGACGGTGGCGCGAGAGCGTTCGTGCTCCGGTGGCATGAGGGCGCGCAGGGAGTTGAGGCTGTTGAAGAGAAAATGCGGGTTGATCTGGGCCTTGAGTGCGCGGAGTTCGGCTTCGCGCGCCTGGCACTCGCTCCGGACGTGATCAAGCTTTTCCTGCTGTTGCTGGCGGTAGGATCGCACCGCCACATAAAATCCTATCCATACCATCAAGAGGACGAGCACAATGACAAGGGTCCCGGTGTAGTCGGCG
The DNA here is from genome assembly GCA_027485995.1 of Verrucomicrobiaceae bacterium. Taxonomy (GTDB): domain Bacteria; phylum Verrucomicrobiota; class Verrucomicrobiia; order Verrucomicrobiales; family Akkermansiaceae; genus Luteolibacter. The sequence goes on along the minus strand of JAIXPW010000064.1, from coordinate 8,664 downwards.
GCATTCCAGACAACCGGAGTTTCCTTCGGAATCGTGGGATCGGTCGCGGCCAGGAGTTCGACGAGCGCCATGTAAACGAAGGTCAGGGCTGCCCCGATCACGAAGGTCCACCCCGCACAAATCACCAGGAGGCCCGCTGCAGTTCGCGAGCGTTGCAACAGAAACAACAGGACAACGCGCAGCAGGTGCGACCCGAGGCCGCAGAGTCCGACGAAGGCCAGATTGGCCACCACCGCCTGCAAGGTGATTTGGGTTGGTGCGAAGCAAAGGGGAGCAAGTTCGACCGCCAGGATGACTCCCCAGCCCATGGTCTGAAATCCCCAATAAGCGCGCGTCCCGAGCCAGCGCCTGCGCACGCCATGCGTCAGGGGGGATGACGGTAAACTAACAACTACGGACATTCAGGATGGAGAATAGGATGGATGAACCGCGGTGCCCGGCAATCCTGATTTGGATGATCGCGCAACCCTCCCCGCAAAGCAAGGGCGGCGCTGGATCAACGACGGTTAGAAGCGGTAACCGACGTCCAGCGACAATCCAATGTAGGTGGAGCGGTCTCCGTCGAGCGTGCCCCCGAAGGTCAAGGTGCTTCCGAGAACCAGATTGTCCGTGAGGATATAGGTCGCACCCACCGAAGCAGTGCCCAGAGTGCGGTTGGGACGCTCGGTGGTGTAATCGACCACGGAAGCGCGATCGGGGCCGACTTTGACGGTGATGTCGTCGCCAATGAAGTCGCGACTGACATTCAGGCCGAAGAACGGGCGCAGTTTGCTCACGCCGCCAGTCAGTTGAGCGCGGACGCCAAGCGAACCGCGAAGGGCGTTGTAGTCAGCGTCTCCGTAGGCCAGTGCCAGGACATCTTGACGCTCGCTGTAACCGTCGATGGATATCCGCTCATAGGACACGGATGCGTTGGGCGTAATGGTCCAATCTCCCAGCGGGATCTCATAGCCGCCGCCGACCGAGGCGGACATGAAGTCCCCCGTGGTATCACCTTGGATTTGTTCCGTGGCCACGGAGCCAAGGGAGGCCCGGCGATTGATTTCGTCATAACTGGTCGCCCCATAGCTGACCATTGCGTTGAGATAGGCCGATGAGTTTAAACGATTAACAGAGTAGAGCGACAGCATGGCGGTGCTTTGGTCGAGGCTGCCGTATTGGCCCTCACGTTTGTTGCTGGAGAGGCCGTCGCCGAACCTTCCGTCTGATTTCGTGTAGGAAAAGCGCCCGCCCAGCAGCCAGTCGTTGGACATCGCCACGTTTCCGGCTACGTAGCCGCCGCCTTGTCCGGTGACGAGGTTGGTGTCGGTGCCTCCGTTATCCGATTCGGTGGAGCTGCGACCGGTCAGGCCGGCTTGGGTTTTCCACGTCCCCGCTTCACGTTGATGAATCTTTCCGAAGGAGTCGCTTTCAAGGAAAGATGACAACGTGTTGGTCTGGGCCCAGCCGTCGGTCTCCTGTTGGAAGGTAAACATGGACTGGGTGAGGACGCTGGTGAACTGATCGCGTGCGCGCAGTTGCGCCATCACATAGTCTGCGATGACCGCGTGCATTGCTGTGGAATAATGGCCGTTGGCAAAGACGTTGCCGTCGTTGGGGAATGCGGTGGCATCGTCAACGGTGATGTAATTGTCGGTGCCGAAGAGGAAGCCATACTTGCCCAGGTTCAGGCGGACGTCCTCGGCGAGCTTGTTGACATCGACGAGGTACACTCCGGCTTGGGTGAGCCTCGGATTCAGGGCATTGTTCGACGCGGCGATTTCATCGCTGAGCACTCCTAGAAGATCTGTTGTGATGAGGCCGCCGCTTGCGTCGAGGGTCCATTGGATGGGCAGGAGCTTCGCCGGTTCGACGATTGCGACGATGTTTCTGGCACCCCGCTGTCTCAGTGATGTGATGTTTTCCAAGTAGGTGTTCACGAATAGTTCGCGGCTGAATGGAACGCCGTCGAAGAATGACGTGGTGATGTCGTTGGAGCCGAGCCAGGTGAAGATCAGGTCGTTCCGTCCGAAACGAGTTTTGTCCTGGGTGAAGAACGCAATTTCATCAGCGAAGCTCACCGAGCCCGGAAACGGACTCACGGTCGCACCGCTGACGGCGTAGTTGTTCCCTCCGTTGAGAGTGCCGGTGATGGTCCCAGCCCCGTCGATCGTGACGATACGGGCGGCGGTCGAAGGATGGCCCAGCGTGTCGCCGATCACCTCGCCCCACATGCGGCCGGCGTTGGTGGGGCGAGGGAGACCGTTTGGCCCCGAGCCCACGTCAGAGCTGCTGTCGCCAAAGATGTAGACCTGAGAAATGCGCTCGGCGTGGACGTGCGAGGTGGCTAGAGCGGCGAGCAGCGAAATGAATCCTGCAGTGAGGGCGGAAGAGGTCGGGCGATGGAATGGAAGTGTTTTCATCATAGGATGTCGGAAGACGGCCTAAGATGACTCTTCGGGGCGGACTTGTATCGAAGTCCGTGAGTAGCGGCAAAAAGCTGATGCGGACGGCGAGAGCATGCCATGAGCGGTATTGGTTGCGAGGAATCTGCTTCTTGAGGAGAAGGCAGTTCAGAGAGCGGGTGGCCGGACCGTAGGGTGAAGAAAGTGGGCACTTCATCAGGTTTTCAGATCATCCAAGGGGACAGGCCACCCGGATGACTCAATCCTTCCGGTCTGGTCGTGCACGCAACACCGCAGCGCTGCAACCAAGACTGGGTCCGGGTTTTGGCTGTGATTCGTCGCGTCGTCGCGTGAGATATCCTCTTCGGATCTCCCAAGGCCGATCCGCCGCAGTGCCTCTTTGGGTGTGTGCGGAGTAACGGGAATCGTTGATGAAACCGTCAGCGAATATGACGGAGAGCCAAACATTCAGCGCATTGGCATTGCCAACGGCATGGACGCGCGGCTGAAGTCCTGAACCCTGGACTGAGGCGGGAAGTGAGACGCCTCGCCGCTTTTCGATGCGCACCAGACCGGCCCCCTGCGGATGACTTTGGTGAGGGTCGTTGTTTGCGGAATGGAAGCACGTCGGGACTCCCTGAGCCTTTGATTCGCCTCGCTCCATGAGTCTTGCGCCACCGTGCCACCGCAGTTACCTTCGGCACAGGAGGATAGAATGCTCAAACAATCCCTTTCAATCGCCGTTCTTATTGCATCGTTGCTCCTTGTTGGCCAATCACAAGAGGACAAAGGCGGAAAAGCCCAACCGGATCGTACGCTTCCTTGGGTGACCGACGAAGCCAAAGCGCCGCGCGTGGAGTTCAGGACGTTCGACAGCAAGAAAGTCGGCGGAAAGGTGAGCTATCACGTTTACACCCCTGAGGCCTATGGAAAGACGGAAGCTCGCCTGCCGGTGCTTTACTGGTTGCACGCGACGGATGGAGGGATCGTAGGAATTCGTCCGATAGCCAAAGTCTTCGACGACGCGATCAAAGCGGGCAAGGTGCCGGCGATGATCGTGGTGTTCGTGAACGGCTTGCCACGGCGGTTGTGGGCAGACTCAAAGGATGGATCCGCTCCTGTGGAAACCGTGTTCGTCAAGGAGTTGATTCCCGAAGTGGACAAGCAATATCGAACCATTGCAGAACGGGAAGGGCGGATTCTGGAAGGCTTCAGCATGGGCGGATACGGTGCGGCGCGCATCGGATTCAGGCATCCGGACTTGTTTGCAGGCGTTTCCATCTTGGCGGGTGGACCGCTTGATCTGGAGTTCAAGGGTCCACGGGCAAACAACAACCCGATGCTCCGGAGGCAGATACTGGCAGATGTCTGCAGCGGCGACATGGAGTATTTCAAGTCCATCAGCCCCTGGATGGTTGCAGAGTCGTCATCTGCGGAGGTGCGTGAAAAGAAGATGGTGATCCGCCACGCGGTTGGTAAGAGCGACGACACTCGGGAATTGAACGCCAAATTTCACGAGCGGATGGAGAGCCTCAAGGTTCCGCACGAGTATGCGGAGTTGCCGGAAGTCGCGCATGACGTAATCGCGATATTCGATGCGTTGGGTGAGCGCAACGGCAGGTTCTATGCGAGGGCGCTGGGTTTGGCCGACCCCGAATTGAATAAATGATCGCTCACCGGGTGATATTTGATCGAATGCCGAATCAGGTCCCCGGGAGGGATTGGCTCCCAGGTGGTGGTGATCAGGAGTCCGCCCATTTTGAAAATGGACACAGTCCTCGCGTCGTAACATTCCTGGGCCTCCTGAAGGTGTGCGCCAGGTCGTTATCGCAGGCCGAGGGCGTCCCGGCTGGGCAGTGTTTGGTTTGAAGTGTGCAGGGAAGAGGTCGTTTACCGGCGCGCCTCGCATGTTTTTCGGTTGAGGACGAGATCAATGGAGCAGGAGGTTTTCCTGTTCTGTCATGGGCCGCCGGGTTTTCCGAAATCATGACGGATTGGCCTTCACCATTTCTTCCCACTGATGCGATCTGGAATGGACGGAAGCTTGGCTGTATTGGCTTTTGACGCTGGTTTTCACGCCGTCTAGAACGAGTTTTTGGCCGACGGGGCCGGAGGAGACTCCCTGGCGGTGGTCGATGGCGTCGGCGTACAGAGCTTGGATCAACAGACGGGCCCCTCATTGGTCAGGCAGGCGGGAACCGGGTGGGATCGTGGCCAGGATCTGTTGGAAATCCCAGATCTTGAGCGAGCCGTCTCCGGACCCGGTGAGCAATCGCTTGCAATCCGGACTGAAAGAGATGGCATCGATGCTCTCCGAATGACCCGCGCGGGTGCGGACGGTCAGGCGGAGCGATCCCGTGGCGGCGTCCAGAATTCGAATGTCATGATGAAGGGTGCCGGTGGCGATCCATCGGCCGTCCGGGCTGTAGGCGACGCAGTGGACATAGTGGTGGCTCGGACCCTTCACGCCAATCATTGAGCCCAGGCTCCGAAGGGGGTCGTGGATCCACGATGGCGGTCCAAGCCTGCGGGTGCGTTTGCCGGTTTCCAGATTCCAGATCGACTGGACAGGTTCGAAACGGCAGGCGGTGAAAAGGGATCTGCCATCGGGGGATGCTGCCAGGTAGGTGGGTTCCCCATTGTGATGGAACGTGACCATGGGTGTTCCGTCAGATGCATTGAACATGCGCGCAGTGTTATCCTTGGAGCTGATGACAACCGCGTCCTTGCCCGGGATGAAAACGCATCGCTCGAGGTCATCGCTGAATCCCTTCAAGCGGGCGATTTTCTTTCCAGTGGTGGCATTCCAGATGGCGGCCGTTTTGTCCCACGATGCCGAGACGATCCGGGTCCCGTCCGGGCTGAATGCCGCATCCATCACATAGCTGGAATGGGCAGGAATCTTGAGCAGGGTCTTGCCGCTGGAAATGTTCCAGATCTTCACGGAACCATCCCTCCCGGTGCAAAGCGCCCGTTTGCCATCCGGCGCAAATGCGCACGAAAGCGGGGAAGCGTCGCTCGGGAAATCCTTGTAGGTGAATCGGACTTTTCCCGATCTTGAGTCCCGGATGGTGATCGGGGCGAAGTCCGAGAGCGCCATGAGCGTTTTTCCGTCCGGACTGAAGGAGCAATCGTCAATGCCGAACTTCGAGTCAGTCGGAGGAATGGTAAGAACGGGTTCGATATAGCCTTGCCGCCGGTCGACCTCGGCAAGCCGGGCTTGGGTCGCCATGATCGAGGCCCGTTCCTCAGGCGAAAGCATATCTCGACGGGCATCCCAAATCTTGAGGGAAAGGTCCTTGGAGGCAGATACCACTTTTGAACCATCTGGGAAAAATGTCGCCCGGGACACATCGTGGTCATGGCCCTGGTAAGTCCGGATCAGCGTCCCTTTGGAAAGGTTCCAGAGTTTCAGGTGGTTGTCCATCGAGCAGGAAGCCAGCACGGAGCCATCTGGACTGAATTCAAAGGATCGGAGGCCGTTTCGATGCCCCTTGAGAGTGTGGATGGGCTTTCCTGAGGCCGCATCGATCAGAAGGATGGTGGAGGAGACGATGCTCCATGAGCTTGTGTCGTCGTGTTTCGCGGTGGCGATCAGTCGGCCATCAGGGGAAAGCGCGGCGGTCCTGTGCAGGCGACAACTGACATTGCTGTAGGATCGCAATTCCTTGCCGCTCGAGGTGTCCCAGAGCGTGGCCGACATCTCTCCAACCGTGAGGGCCCGCGAGGCCCTGCTTGAGAAGGAACAGACTTTGATGTTGTCGTTTTTCCTGCTCCAGAGGACCGCGCCTGTTTGCAGGTTTCGGAACGTCACTTTCCCGGATTGATAGCCACAAACGGCCGTGCCGAGATCTGCGGAAAAGGCGCAGTCGTACATCCAGTCCTCGCTGGTGAGAGTCTTCAGGAGCGCTCCGGTTGAACTCTGCCAGAAACCGATCATCCCGTCATTCGAGGCAGCGGCGATGGTGCTTCCGTCAGGCGAGAAGGCGCAGGTGCTGTAGTCCCTGAGCTGGTTGGGGAGCTTGAGCGATCGCAGCGGTCGGTTGCTCTTCAAGTCCCAGACCAGGAGTTCGCGTCCCGAGGCGGAGAGCAGGAGCGACCCGTCGGGACTGACGGCGAGCGCATCAGGTTCGTCGTCCACGTTTCTCAGGATCGCGAGTGGAGTGGTGGAGCTTGAGGCAGCGAGGGCCGCCGGTTCCCCTTGTGCCGGGTTGGAAAGGAAGAGAACTGCGGTGGCCGGGGCGACCAATCGCAGGAAACGACACGTGTGGATCATCAACACCCCGACACTTCAATCGAAGAGGTGGAGGGATGCACGTGCTTTCTGGAGTGATCAGGGCGGCTTGCGACACATGAGATCGCCCGATTGGGTCCCGGAAGTCCCTTTGAATCCCTGAAATGGCAAGCATCCGGGCTCCTGGAATGGCAAGGCCTCCCAGGCTCCGGCATTTCAGTCCCCAACCGCACCTCCGGCACCCCAATCCACCCTGGACTTGACTTGCCGGGCTCGGTCGGGCGGGATTCACGCCCTCATGGCGAAACTCTCGATCCGCGATCTCGATGTCACAGGCAAGGAAGTGCTGATGCGTGTGGACTTCAATGTCCCGCTCAAGGATGGCGTCATCACCGACGACACCCGCATCCAAGCCGCCGTTCCCTCGATCAAGCACCTCATCGCCGGTGGCGCGAAGCTCGTGCTCTGCTCGCACCTCGGCCGTCCCGATGGCACTGCCCAGGCCAAGTTCTCGCTCGCTCCCGCCGCTGCCCGCCTTGCGGAAATCCTCGGTCAGCTGGTGACGCTGGCTCCGGATTGCATCGGTGAGGAAACCGCCGCCCTGCGTGCCGGACTTGCTGCTGGCTCCGTGCTGCTGCTTGAAAACACCCGCTTCCACGCCGCCGAGGAAAAGAACGACGCGGCCTTCGCGAAGGACCTCGCCGGTTCCGCCGAAATCTTCGTCAACGATGCCTTCGGAACCGCGCACCGCGCCCACGGCTCGACCGAGGGCGTGACCCACTTCGTCGCCAAGAGCGCGATGGGCTTCCTGATGGAGCGCGAGCTCGAATACCTCGACGGCAAGCTCCAGAGCCCCGAGCGGCCTTTCCTCGTGATCATGGGCGGCGCGAAAGTTTCCGACAAGATCCAGGTCATCACCGCGCTCATGGAAAAGGCCGACGCCTTCCTGATCGGTGGCGCGATGGCGAACACCTTCCGCAAGGCCCAGGGCTATCAGACCGGCAACAGCCGCGTCGAAGCCGACAAGCTCGACCTCGCGCTCGACATCCTCGCCCTGGCGAAGTCCAAGGGCGTCAGCTTCCTTCTTCCCGCCGACACCCGCGTGACGCAGGAGTTCAAGGAGGGTGCTGAAACCAAGGTCACCGACCCTTATGAAAAGGGCGGCTTCACGCCTGAAGGCTGGGAAGGCATCGACATCGGCGACGTCGCCATCGAGGAATTCACCGCCGAAGTCGCGAAGGCCAAGACCATCATCTGGAACGGACCGATGGGAGTCTTCGAACTCGATTCCTTCGCCAAGGGCACCAAGGCGATCGCCCAGGCCATGGCCGACAGCAGCGGCGTCACCATTGTCGGTGGAGGCGACTCGGTCACGGCGGTCAACAAGTTCGGTCTCGATGACCAGATGACCTTCATTTCAACCGGCGGCGGTGCGTCGCTGGAACTTCTCGAAGGCAAGGAACTGCCCGGCGTGGCCGCGCTTTCCAATGCCTGATTTTTCTCAAAACGCCAACCCCACACCCGATACGATCCCATGAGCCGCAAGCCGATTTTCGCCGCCAACTGGAAGATGAACAAAGGTCCGTCCGAAACGGAGGACTTCGTGAAGAGCTTCCTTTCCAAGGTGCAGCTCCAGAATCTGAATTGCGATGTGGTGATCGCGCCGCCGTTCGTGTCGCTGGCGAAGCTGACCGAGGCCCTGCACAACCATCATGGCATCCAGATCGCCGCGCAGAACTGCTCGCAGTTCGACTCCGGGGCCTACACCGGTGAGGTCAGTGTGCTGATGCTGCGCGAGTTCTTCACGCACTATGTCATCCTCGGTCACAGCGAGCGTCGCGCGATTTTCGGGGAGACGGATGCCGTCATCAACGCGAAGATCAAGAAGGCCCGCGAGGCGAACCTGAAGCCGATCTTCTGCATCGGCGAAACCCTCGCCGAGCGCGAAGCCGGAAATCTCGAAACCGTCCTCCGCACCCAGGTCAACGGCGGCCGGGAAGGCGTGAGCGAAAAGGATCTCGGTGACATCGTCATCGCCTATGAGCC
>JAIXPW010000198.1 GCA_027485995.1 Verrucomicrobiaceae bacterium | reverse complement strand
GACTTCGTTGTTGTGACGGACGGCGTGTCCCTTGCGGAGGTTGATGACGGGCGTGGAGGCCATAAGCAGGCGGCGGAAATAGGCGGCGGGAGGAGGGGAAGCAAGCCGGAAGTGTTTCCAGGTTGGGAACTGGCGGGGATCATCCTTCGTAGTGAAATCTCAATTGGGCGATGAGAATGCTGCCTTCAATGGCCTTGTAGACAAGCCGGTGCTCGGAATCGATCCGGCGCGACCAATAGCCTCGAAAGGCATGTTTGAGCGCCTCGGGCTTTCCGATCCCCGAGTGGGGACTCCGGACGATGTCCTTCAGCAGCGCGTTGATTCGCGAAATCATCTTCGGATCCGTGGCCTGCCAGAACGTGTAGTCCTCCCAGGCCTGTGGGGAAAACGTGAGGTTCATGCGTCCAGGTTGACTTCCCGCACGAGGCCCTGACCGCTTTCAAGCGCCTCAATTCCTTCTAGCAGTCGTTTGGCGTTGGCCGGGCTGCGCATCAAGTAGGCGGTTTCCTCCAAGGATTCGTAGTCCTCAAGCGAAAGCATCACGACCGACTGGTCCCGGTTCCGCGTGATGATGACCGGACTGTGGTCGGCACAAACTTTGTCCATCGTCGAGGCAAGGTTCTCGCGGGCGGCGGTGTAGCTGATCGCATTCATGCTGGACAGGATGCTGTCCATGCGGGACTGCGTCAAGTTTCAGCTTTCAAAGCAACCGAAACTCTTCCGGCTCGGCAATCGGCGCAGGCCTGGAGACCACGGGCTTTTTCGTCGCAGTCTCTCCCTCCACCCGGACCTTCGCGAAGGCCAGATACTCCTCGTCCAGCTCGATGCCGGTGAACGACTTCACTCCGAAGCGTTTCGCTGCCACCGCCGAGGTGCCGATGCCGAGGAAGGGATCGAGCAGGCGGGTTTCCGCGCCTTTGCCGTGGAGCTTCAGGCATTGCTCGACCAGGGCGACGGGAAAGGTGGCGGGGTGGGGGCGTTCCTTGTCGCGGGAGTTGATGGTGTCGTAAGGGATGAACCAGGTGTTTCCCCGGCAGCGGCTGTCCTGGCCGCCGGTGTGGCCCCAGCGGGCGATGTTCGACTTGTCCTGATAGGGCACTCCTGCGGCGCGGCGGTCGAGCGGGACGTCGCCGGTCTTGGTCAGGTGGAAGATGTATTCGTGGCAGTCGTTGACGAAACGCTGCGAGTTGATCGGCTTGAAATGGCCGACGCTGATCTGCTCCCCGGCGCGGGTTTCGACCGAGATCGACTTGATCCAGTGGAAGGTGTTTTGAAGGACAAACAACGGCGATTCGCCATCTGTTAGAGCGAGCAGGAGCTGATGCGGCATCAACGGATTCTTCGGAGCTGCGCCGACGTTCAGGAAAAACGAGCCATCATCCGCGAGCACCCGTTTCACCTCGGCGGCCCACTGCCGGCACCAGTCGAGAAAGACTTCACGCGAGGAAGTGTCGTCGTAGCTGCGGTAGTTGATGCCGAGGTTGTAAGGCGGCGAGGTGACGACGGCGTCAATCGATCCAGCCTCCAGGGTCGGCAGGACTTTCAAGCAGTCGCCGTGGAGCAGGTTCATGAGGGGTCGCGTCGTGTGGCCTGCTCTTTGACTGCGTCATGGAGCAGGAGGAGGAAACTCAGAAAGAGCAGGAAGATGGATTCAAGAAGGGTAAGGGGAATGATCTGGAAGACTTCAAGGAAGGCCAAAAGTCCGCTCCACGGAACAAAAACACTCCCGCCGTTGACCCACTTCACCGCTTCAATGAAACCGCACGATATCCCGAACAATCCTAACAGGAACGGCAGTGGAGAATAAACCGCCAATGCCAAACGATGGCGGATCCCTAGTCTGCGCCGATGGATGATCGAAGCGTAGTAGAGTCCAGCAATGAAGACCGCAATCGATAGCTTCCCTGGCCAACCGATCTCCAAAAGATAATCCCCAATAGTGTTAATCGATGAGATCACGCGTGATGCAGCAGGATCGAGTTCGCGGCGAAGTGATCGGAGAGGATGTCGGAGACGATGACCAGCGGAGTTCCTGGGCGGACGAGTTGTTGCTCACGAAGCATTTCCGTGGCGCGCTGGATGGTTTCCTCGATGGTGGCGGCGAAGGGCAGCTTGAAGGCCTGCACTCCGCGGCTGAGACCGAGCTGGCGGCAGACTCCTTCGTTGGGGGTGAAGGCGTAGAATCCCGAGGTCTTGGGCCGGAGCATCGCGGCCTGATTGGCGAGCACGCCGCGACGGGTCAGCACCAAAAGCCTCGCGTCAGGGAGCGAATCGGCCAGCGTCACCGCCGCCTTCGCAGCTTTCTGACGTTCATCTCGCAGGAGCACCTGCTGTCCGAATCCAAGTCCGCCCGAGCGCTCGATCCTCATGGCAATGCGGACGATGGCCTCGACACAGCGGTCCGGATAGCGACCGACCGAGGTTTCCCCGGAAAGCATCAGGCTGTCCGCCTCTTCATACGCGGCGTTCATCACGTCGGTGACCTCCGCGCGGGTCGGGGTCGGATTGACGATCATCGACTCCAGAAGCTGCGTCGCCACGATGACCCGCTTTCCAAGCTCATGGCAGCGGCGGACGATGCGGCGCTGGAGGATCGGGAGTTCTTCAAACTCAACCTCGATCCCGAGATCGCCGCGCGCGACCATGATGACGTCGGCGGCGAGGATGATGGCGTCGATGTTGCGGATGGCCTCCTGGTCCTCGACCTTGGCAATGATCTGGGCACTGCCTTCAAGGGCCTCGATGGCGTCGCGAAGCTCGCGGACATGGGCGGCATCGCGAACGAAGGAACCTGCCACGTAGTCGGCCTTGCACTCGATGGCGAGGGCCAGATCGATCCGGTCCTTTTCGGTTAGGGCGGGAAGGTTGAGCCGTGTGCCTGGCAGGTTGATGTGGCGGCGGGAGCCGAGTTTTCCCGGGGTCTTCACCTCGCAGACGATGCGGTCGTCCTTCTTGGTAGTGATCAGCATCAACATCGTGCCGTTGTCCACGACGAGCGTGTTTCCCTCGCTGACATCGGCCATCAGTCCGTCGTAGTTGACGGTGGTGGAGTAGGGGATGCCGGGTTCGGCGCTGCTTTTCCGGAATTCCACGGAATCGCCTTCCTTGAGATCAATCGGCTCCGGGAGGTCGCCGGTGCGGATCGAAGGGCCGGTGAGGTCGAAAAGGACGGGGATATGGAGTCCGCGCTGGTCCGACTGGCGACGAACCCGGGCGGCCATTTCACGCGCCCATTCGTGTTTGGCGTGGCTCATGTTGAGCCGGAAGACGTTGGCACCGAGATCGATCAGGCGGCCGATGGTTTCCTCGGCTTCGGTGGCCGGGCCGAGCGTGCAGATGAGCTTGGTTTTGCGGGACATTGGAGGGATGCCCAGCAGTTTGTCTGCCGAATCCGGCTCCGTCGAGGGCGGATGCTGTCCCTTTTCGGACCGATCGGTCACGGGTTTCCACCGGTTCTCGGATGGGTCGAATCATGCAACTGCTTCAGGCCATCCTGCAGGTAGTGGACGCAGGACCAGACGGTGAAGACTGCGGCGATGAGGCAGGGATAGATCGGATCGAAGGGCACCACCTTGAGCATGACCCAGCCGAGGGCGAACATCTGGGTGACCGTGCAGACCTTTCCCGTCCAACGAGGGCGGACGTGCATGTCGTGGTTGACGAAATGGATCAGGGCGGAGCCGCCGAGGATGATGAAATCGCGGACGATCACGAGCGCACTGAACCAAAGCGGAATGCACCAGCCGTCCTTTCCCCAGTCGACCAGCGTCAGGGTGATCAGGGCTGTTAGAAGCAGGGACTTGTCGGCGATCGGGTCGATAATCGCGCCGAAACGTGAGCGCTGGTTGAACCGCCGCGCGATCCAGCCATCGATGCCGTCGCTGGCGGAGGCTGTCACGAAGACCGCCAGGGCCGACCATCGGAGCCATTCCTTCGGGTGGCCTTCGCGGATGCTCTGGCCGTAATAGATCGCGAGCACGGCAAAGACCGGGACGAGGAAGAGTCGTCCGACGGTGATCTTGCTGGCGAGGGTCATGGCGGGACACTAAACCCCAGGAAGGGCGAAAATGAAATTTGAAATCCGGCGGATGTGGATTGAATTCTTGGCCTATGAAACCTCAGCCCGGACAAAAAGCCCCGGATTTCACTGCCGATGTGGTCGGCGGCGATCACTCCGAAGGCGCGACGATCACCCTCTCGAAGCTGCTTGGAAAAAAGGTCGTGCTCGTGTTTTACCCGAAGGACGACACTCCGGGCTGCACCACGCAGGCTTGTGAGATCCGTGACAGCTGGGTGGATCTGAAGGACCGCGCGCTGATCTTCGGAGTCAGCATCGACGATGCGAAGAAGCACCGCAAGTTCATCGGGAAATACGATCTTCCTTATCCGCTCATCGCCGATTCCGATCAACAGATCGTGAACGCCTACGGGGTCTGGGTGGAAAAGTCGATGTATGGAAAGACCTACTTCGGCACCGAGCGGACCACGTTCGTGATCGGCGAGGATGGAAAGGTGGACCAGATTCTCGAAAAGGTCTCGCCCAAGGAGCATCTGGCTCTTCTGACCGCCGCGCTTGAATGATTGGTGTGACGGGACTTGTCGAAGGCCGGCACTCCGCCTAGGTTCCCGGCTCTGCCGAAATGTCCAACTCAGCCCTACCCGCCAAACTGCCCAAAGGGACTGTCGCCGTTCCTGCCGCAGCGATCGGGGCCATGTCGATGATCCTGGCGGTCGGGTTCCATTCGGTCGGACTGAATGCCCGGGTGGATGCGGGCCTGATCGCGTGGCTGGGGTCGATTGGCCTGGGAACGACTCCGGTGATCCTGCCCCCCGCGATTGGTTGGGCGAGTGCGATCCTTCTGGGGTTCCTGCTGCCATTTTCCATTCTGGAAACCCCGGGTCACCTCCGCCGGGTGATGCTGTGGCTGAGCTGCCTGATCATCGTGCTCGGGGTTCTTCCCGTGCTCGGACTGTCGGCGAAATGGTGGACCCAGACACCGGTGTTGATCGTGGTGTTCTGGGGCGGCCTCTGCGCGGTCATCTATGCCGGACGACACTGGATGCCCTGCGAGGGCGGCAATGCCGAAGTGCGGCGAAAGTCGAAAACGCGGTGAACCCTCATGACCCGCGCGGATTATCCAGAACCGGTGAAAGCCCTCGTCGGCGAGCTGAAACGCCTGCCCGGCGTGGGTCCGCGCAGCGCCGAGCGCATCGCGATCTGGCTGCTCCAGCATCCGAAGGCGGATCCTCTTTCGCTGGCGACCTCGCTGCAGGAGGCCAAGGCGGCGATCCTTTCCTGCCCCACCTGCGGCTTCTTCGCGACCCTTGAACACTGCGGGATCTGCGATGATCCGAAACGCGAGCAATCGGTGCTCTGTGTCGTCGAACAAGCCACCGACGTCCTGCCTCTCGAACGCTCCGGAGCCTTTCGCGGTCGCTACCATTGCCTCGGAGGAAAGCTTTCGCCGCTCGACAGGGTGTCGCCCGAAGACCTGCGGATTCCTTCCTTGTTGAAACGGATCGACGATTCCGAGCACGAACTCGAAGTCATCCTCGCACTCGGCTCCGACGTGGAAGGTGAAGCGACCTCCAACTACCTCGCCGACCTCCTTCGCGGCCGAGCTTGCAGCATCACCCGGATCGCCCAAGGCCTGCCAGCAGGAGGCGGACTCGATCACGCTGACGAACTGACCCTGATGCGCGCTTTGGAAGGTCGACGAGCGTTCTGAAGTTCCAAGTTCCAAGTTCCAAGTTCCAACCAAGAATAGCGCAGCGTATCATTCACTTTTAACTACTAACTTTTTCCCAATAACTCTCTTCCCATGCCTCCACGCCGCCCTTTCAACAACAAACGTCCTGGACCCCCGCCGCCGCCGCGCGACAAGGGCTGGGACCCGGTGGCGGCCTGGTATGACAAGCTCGTCGGCGAGGAGGGCTCGGACTACCACAAGCACGTCATCCTTCCTGCGACCCTGAAATTGCTCGATCCCAAAGAAGGCGAGTCGGTCATCGATGTCTGCTGCGGCCAGGGCGTGCTGGTGCGGCCCCTGTTGGAAACCGGCATCGCGAGCTTCACCGGAGTCGATGCGAGTCCGAAGCTCATCGCGGCAGCGAAAACCCGGCACGGAAGCAATCCCCGCGTCACCCTGATCACGGCCGATGCCTGTCTGCCAGGGCCCTGGGCGGATGCCTCCCATGATGCCGCCACCTGCCTGATGGCCGTGCATGACGTGCCTGATCCGGTGGCGATGTTCACCAATGTCGCGAAGTCCCTGAAACCCGGTGGCCGTGCGGTGATGGTGTTCATGCACCCGTGTTTCCGCATTCCGCGCCAGTCGCACTGGGGCTGGGATGCCGAGCACAAGATCCAGTTCCGCCGGCTCGACCGCTACGGCTCGCCGCTAGACATTCCGATCACCACCCATCCCGGCGCGAAGACCGCCGGGGAAACCATGTTTCATCATCGACCGCTTGCCGACCTGCTCAATGCTCTCGGCCAGGGAGGTCTCGCGGTCACGGCCTGCGAAGAGCTTTACAGCCACCGCCGTTCCCAGCCCGGCCCCCGCAGCCGCGGCGAACACCGGGCGGCCATCGAATTCCCGATGTTCATCGCCTTGAAAGCAGTGAGGATTTGAAGAACAGAGATTTTTAACCACAAAGAGCACAGAGAGCACAGAGAGCACAGAGAACACAAAGAAAGAGAAGTTTGAGAGTCTTTCCTTTGTGTTCTTTGCGTTCTTTGTGGTTCATCCATCTTTAATCCACCCGAGCATGTCCAGCCGCTCTCCATCCTCCACCGACCTCGCCGGCCTGCTGCTGGCGTCGTTTTCCTTGGATGGGGTGGGGGTGCCACTGCCGCTTGAGCGACTCCTCGATGATCTGGCCGGCTTGGTGTTTTTCATCAAGGACCGCGAAGGCCGCTATCGATGGGTGAACCGCACGCTGGTGGACCGTTGCGGGCTGGCCGACAAGTCGCCGCTGTTGGGGAAGCGTCCGTCCGATCTGTTTCCCGAGACCCTCGCTCCCTTTTACGAGCGACAGGATGAACGCGTCATCCGTCTCGCCAAGCCGCTGGTCGATCAGTTGGAACTCCACCTCTATCCCGGTCGCCGCCGTGGCTGGTGCCTGACCAGCAAGTATCCGGTCGTCGCGCCCGGCAGCTCGAAAGTGGTCGGTCTCCTCGGCGTTTCCCGCGATGTGGAAACCTCCGCCCGCGGGGCAAAGAACCGGGGCTTTCCCGAACTCGCGCGCGCCCTCCAACTGATCCAGCAACGCATCGCCGAGCCGCCGACCCTGGCTGAACTCGCCGAGGCCAGCGGGCTCTCGCAGAGCCAGTTCGCGCAGTGGACCGAGCGGCTTTTCCACCTCACTCCGAAGCAGCTCGTCATGAAGGCCCGCATCGACGAAGCGCTGCATCTGCTGGCCGCCGGAGACCAACCGCTTTCCGAAATCGCCCTGGCCACCGGCTTTTGCGACCAGAGCGCCTTCACCCGCCATTTCCATCGCCTGACAGGCCTGCCGCCCGGCGCGTTCCGGCATCAGGCGAAGGGGAAATGAAACGGGCAAGCCGGGTCACGGTCTCCACAAGGCCTGCGGAAGCTCCACCACCTGATCCCGGAGCACAGTGAAAACCCGGTGACCTTCGAGAGGGGTGACGACCTGGCCACCGGTGAAACTGCCGAAGGACGGAAGGACCAGATTCTTTCCCCGCAGCCAGAAGCAGGGCAGTCGGAGAGAGGTGCGCTTGCCATCTGGAATGCGGATCGCGGGATGCCAGTGCCCGGCAATCGAGGGCCGATTCTCCGGTGCGTCCGCCGGATCGTGGACGATGTGCCAGCCGTCAAGGTCAAGCGCAGGGACGATCTCAAGGTTCCAGTCCCGAGGGAGGGCTCCGCTGTTCCGATCATGGTTGCCGAGCACGAGGGTCACGGGAATCCGGCAGGCCTCCAGAAAGGACTCGATCGCGGAAAGCGTCGCCGTGGTTTTCCCGGCCGGGGCGTGGATCAGATCCCCGGCCACGACGAGTCGGGAAGCCCCGGTGCGGGCGATGCATTCAAGCAGCCGACCGAGGTCATGCTCGTTGTCGCCCTCCGGAACCGGCAGGCCCTTTGCCCGAAAGGTGGCCGATTTCCCCAAATGGACATCCGCCACAATCAGGGCCCGCGACGAGGTCAGGGCAGCGGGAGCCCCGATGAGCGTCAGTGGCGGATCGGTGGAAATTTGAAGCATGATCAAACGATGGTTTTAGGTCTAGTGGTTCACTTGGGAGCTGGGGTCGGTTTCGCGATTCAACAAGGTGAGCATGGCCTCCAAACGACTGTTGGCATCGCCAGCGGGCAGGGTGGCGCTCAATCGGTCGGCCCACAGGGGGAAGGCGAGTGGGGTTAGACGGTCCGTTTCAATCAGCCGCATCGCGCGCTTCGAAATCGATGTCAACACCTCCCCGAGCCGATTGATTTCAAATTGCTTGCTGAGAATTTCACGCTGGGACTGTAAAAGCAGAAGATTGCCCGAATCATAGCGCTGGAAGACCTCGAAGAGCAGCGACGTGGAAGTTTGAAGATCTCGTTTGGGAGCCTTGCTCCCAGGGAAGTCGGGCACGATCAGTCCGGCCACCCGAGCGATTTCCCGGAACTGGCGACGGGCCAGTTCGGCGGTATTCATGCAACTCAGCAGGTCGTCCAAAAGATTGTTTGAATCAAATGCTTCAGAAAGCCTCCGGGGGTCGAGACTGAGACCGCGTCTAGCGGTGAGACAGAAGCCGTAGTCGTTCTGGGTGATGTGAATGGATTCCCCGGGGTACTTTCCGAGTCGCCAGGCGACGAGGGAACCGAGGCCTTCGTGGACGAGTCGCCCAGCCAGCGGGTAGAAAAACAGGTGCTCGCCCTCCCGGGTGCGGGTGAACTCGATCAGCAGGGTGTCGTCGGAAGGCAGACCGGATCTCGACTGCTGGATGGAAAGGATCGGCTGGAGGGCGAGTCGTTCGGCGCTCGGCGGTCCGGTGTCGTGGAGGCTGCGGGAAATGGCGTGGGAAAGCTCGTTGGAGAGCGGCATTTTCCCGCCGTTCCAGATCGGGACGTGACCTCGCAAGGATCGGGTGGCCTTGCGGACACTGGCCGTTTGCTTGTGAAAGCGGACGAGTTCGAGATGTCGGCCTCCAAAAATGAACTGCGAGCCGGGCTTCAGGCGGGTGATGAAGGATTCCTCGATGGTGCCAAGTCGCTTGCCGCCAAGGAACTGCACGGAAATGGAGCGGTCTCCGGTGATGGTGCCGATCGAGAGTCGATGCTGCTGGATGAGCTTTTTGTCATCTAGTTTCAAATGATCGTTTTCGAGGCGGGCCTTGTGGTATTGTGGATAACTTTTCAGGGCCTGGCCGCCGGTCGTGATGAAGGCAAGCGCCCACTCCCATTCCTCGTCGTCGAGGTCGCGATAGGCATGGCTGGTCTGGATTTCCTGCCGCAGATCGGACGGCTTGATCGAGGCTCCGATGATGCAGGTCACAAGATGCTGCACGAGGACGTCGAGAGGCTTTGAAACGGGCGTTCGAGATTCGATTTCTCCCCGGGCCAGGGCTTCGCGTGCGGCGCTGAATTCGATCAGCTCAAAGGCATGGGTCGGGACGCAGAGGACTCTGGAGGTTTTCCCGGGCTGGTGGCCGGAGCGGCCGGCGCGCTGGGCCAGGCGGGCGACGCCTTTCGGCGAGCCGACCTGGATGACCTGATCGACCGGCGAGAAATCCACCCCGAGGTCGAGTGAGGAGGTGCAGACGACGCAGCGCAGGGTGCCGTCCCGCAGGCGCTGCTCGACCAGCTCGCGCTCCTCGCGGTCGAGCGAGCCGTGGTGCATGGCGAGGTCGTCTTTCCAGGCGGGCCGGGCTTCGAGGAGTTCCTGGAACCAGAGTTCGGTTTGCGAGCGGGTGTTGGTGAAAAGCAGGGTCGTGTCGGCCGATTCGATGGCCTTGGCGACGGGCTCGACGAGTCGGGTGCCGAGGTGCCCGGCCCAGGGGAAGCGCTCGATTTCGGCTGGGATCAGGGTTTCGATGACGAGCTCCTTGTTGAGATCAGCCGAAATCGTGGAGGACCCCGGAAAGGCCAAGCCGAGGAGGGCTTCGCGGGCTTCGTCGAGATTTCCCAGGGTCGCGGAAAGCCCCCAGACCCTCAGATCCGGGTGCCAGGCGCGGAGTCGGGCGAGGCAAAGTTCGGTCTGGACGCCGCGCTTGGTGCCGAGGAGCTCGTGCCATTCATCGACGATCACGGTTTTCAGCCCGACGATCTGGTCGCGGAAATCGGCGTGGGTGAGCAGGAGCGAAAGGGACTCCGGGGTCGTGACCAGGCACCAGGGGAGTTTCTTGCGGAGCTTGGCGCGCTGGGCTGAGGAGGTGTCGCCGGTGCGGGCCTCGACTGCGAGATGGGGGGCGAGGTGTTCGATCGGTTCGCGCAGGGCCCGGAGGGTGTCCTGGGCGAGGGCGCGGAGGGGAGTGAGCCAGAGGACTTCGCAGGCGGCCGGGCATTTCGGATCAAGCGACTCGCGGTGGAGTCGGTCGGCGAGCGGTCCTAGAAAGACGGCGAGGGTTTTCCCCTGACCGGTCGGGGCGTGAAGAAGGCCGGAGCGCCCTTCGGCATGGGCTTGCCAGGTGTCCCGCTGGAAATCGAAGGCATGCCAGCCCTTGGCCTCAAAGTAGGGCGAAAGCAGGGCTTCGGCGGACTGGGTGGATTTTCTCAAGGCCGGGCCACCCTAGTGGCGATTTCACGGTGCTCAAGCGTGCTCGGTGATGCCATCAGGGCTGGCCCAAGCAGCGCCGGAGGAATCGGTGCAGCCTGTTTTCGTAGCTGCTGTTCTTGACCGGGTGGAAAATGCCGCGAATCAGCCAGAAGTAGGGCAGGGGATACCAGGTGACGTGTTTCAGCGAATTCAGCGTCTGGATCGGGAAACCGAGATGCTGGATCAGCGTGGCGATGCGCAATTCGCAGTAGATGTCATCGGCGTAAAGCGGGTCGTGCCTGGGATCGGCGATCGCGTCGAGGACCTCCCGTGAGAACTGCAGCACTGCCAGCGGAACCACACCGATCGCCTCGGCCTGCAGTTCGACCGGCAATCTGGGAACGTCGCGAAACCATAGCCAGGGCTTGCCTCGATCGCCCTGGCGCTTGATCTGGCTGCACAAGAGTCCCTCGAAAGGATGGAACAGCGGAGCAAGTGGCACATTGCAGCGAACGTCCCACTCGAAGAACACCACATGACGGCTCTTGACCTCATCGCGATGATCTTTCCACCAGTTCCGGATATTGCGATCAACGTTCCGCCAGGCGTGATGGCGCTCCTCTCCCTCATACTGGGTGCTGTTGCAGCGATGCTGACGAATGTCCGGATTCGCCGCAGTGAACTCCGCTTGATGCGGCAATCCGGAGGCAAGCGTGGTCAGCCAGACCAGTTCGGGCGGACTTTCTTGTTCGGATGGGGAGGCGGCGTTCAAGGGCGGACGGCAGGCTCCGGATTTTCAAGGTGGGATGTCGAGAAAGGATTGGCCATCCCCGCCTGACCCTCCCCCTGAAACCAAGTTAGGTAACGTTTCTTATTTATTGACGTCCCCTGCGGAACGTGGAACGTCGAGCCCGTGCTGCACGCCGCGTCCATGCCTCTTTCCTTCTCTTCGCTCGGCGAGGGGCCGGTGGCCTTGCAGAAAGGCTTTTCGCGTGCCGGCAAGGATCAGGTTGCAAAGGAACATCCGGCCCAAGAGGATCGGTCGTCAACCTTAGGCATGAAGATCCAGCGTAAAATCCGTTTGAAAGATGTGGCCGAACTGGCGGGAGTGGCCGTCAACACCGCCTCGACGATCCTGAACCGTCGCCCCAACTCCTGGGCTTCCAAGGAGACCGAGGCACGCGTGTTCAAGGCCGCCAATGAACTCGGCTATCGTCCCAGCAAGACAGCCCGGGCCCTGCAATCCGGTCGCTATCACTCGATTGGCCTCCTGATCCAGGATCTCACCAATCCCTTCTTCTCGACCCTCGCCGACGAACTCGAAGCCGCCGTCGAGGAACGCGGCTACGACCTGATCGTGGAAAACTGCCGCTCCAGCCTGGTCCGCGAGCGTCACCTCTTCAACGACCTCACCGACCTCGAAGTCGATGGCATGGTGGTCTGGCTCAGCGACAACTCGGCGTTCGAGGACGAACTCGCCTCCGCGTTCAAGGGCCCGCTGCCCTTCGTCGCGCTTGGTTGCGGCAGTTCGTCGCTGCCGATTCCGGTCGATTCCGTGGTCAGCAATTTCACCGAAGGCCTCCAGCAGGCGGTCGATGCCACGTTTGAGCTTGGCCATCGGAGATATGCCTTCCTCAGCGCGCTCGCCGAAGGCCAGGCCGACGGCTCCCGTCCCGACCTGCTGACCCGCATGCTGGCGGAAAAAGGCGTGCCCCAGTCCTCGATCCAGATCCTCCGCTCCAGCCACTCGATCGACAGCGCCTGCGAAACGGTCACTTCCTTCCTGAAATCCTGCGGTGACGAGCGGCCGACCGCCCTTTTCGCCATCAACGACCTCTCCGCCATCGGCGCGATGCGGGCCGCCATCGAATGCGGCCTGCACGTTCCGAAGGACCTGTCCATTGTCGGCGTCGATGACGTGCCGATGGCCTCCTACCTGCCAGTCACGCTTTCCTCCATCCGCCAGCGCTACCGCAAGATCACCCGCGCGGCGGCGGACCTGCTGATCGCCCGCATCGAGGGCACCGTCGAGGATCCCACGGTTCCCACCCAGGTCATTTTCCCCACCCACTTCGTGGCCCGCGAGAGCGTTGGCCCGGCCGTCTCCTGATTTCCTTATCTTGATTTCCTTATTATAAAATCCATGTCCAACTCCAGCATCACCAACCGCTATCAACTGGCCCGCGAACAATACGCCGAACTCGGTGTCGACGTTGACAAGGCCATCGCCGTCCTCAGCCAGATCCCCGTTTCCCTCCATTGCTGGCAGGGCGACGACGTGGGCGGTTTCGAGCGGACCGGCGAGGCGCTTGGAAATGGTCTGGCCGTGACCGGCAACTACCCCGGCAAGGCCACCAATCCCGAGCAGCTCCGCTCCGACCTCGACAAGGTCACTTCGCTGCTTCCGGGCAAGCACCGCCTCAACCTCCACGCCTGCTACGGCGAATTCGGTGGCAACAAGGTCGATCGCGATGCCGTCGGTGTGGAGCATTTCCAGAACTGGATCGACTGGGCGAAGCAGAAGGGCATGGGCCTCGATTTCAATCCGACCTACTTCGCGCACCCGCTTTCCGACGACGGCTTCACGCTGTCCCACAAGGACGATGCCGTGCGGAAATTCTGGATCGAGCACGGCAAGCGCTGCCGCGAGATCGGCGCCTCGATGGGCAGCCAGCTCGGCAGCACCACCGTCACCAACTTCTGGATTCCCGACGGCTACAAGGACCTGCCTGCCGACCGCAAGGCCCCGCGCGAACGCCTCACCGCCTCGCTCGATGAAATCTTCACCAAGCAGATCGACCCAGCCGTCCACCTCGACGCCGTCGAGTGCAAGCTTTTCGGCATCGGCTCGGAAAGTTATGTCGTCGGCTCACACGAGTTCTATCTCGGTTACGCCGTGACCCGCCAGAAGGTGCTCTGCCTCGATGCCGGCCATTTCCATCCGACCGAAGGCATCGCCGACAAGATCTCCTCCGTCATGCAGTGGCTGCCGCGCATTCTCCTCCACGTCTCCCGCGGCGTGCGCTGGGACAGCGACCACGTCGTCATCCTCAACGACGACCTCAACCAGATCGCCCAGGAACTGGTGCGCGGCGAGTTCGTCGGCCGCACCCACATCGGTCTCGACTTCTTCGATGCCAGCATCAACCGCATCGCGGCCTGGGTCATCGGCACCCGCGCCATGATCAAGGCCCTGCTCATCGCCCTGCTCGAACCCACCGACAAGCTGCGCAAGATGGAAAACGAGGGCGATTTCACCGGTCGCCTCGCCCTGCTGGAAGAGCTCAAGACCATGCCCTTCGGCGCGGTCTGGGATTACCACTGCGAAAAGATGGGCGTCCCCGCCGGCCTGGCCTGGTTGGAAGAGGTCCGCAGCTACGAGCGGGACGTGCTTTCGAAGCGCTGACCTTGCGGGGCCGGGGCAGATCGACTAACAAGCCGTCATGATCGATCTGCTCGTCCGCCTCTACGACCTGCCTCCCTCCGCCGACCTCTACCGTGAGGTCGCGGAAAAGGGCGTGACCTTGAGACGGGCGCGGGCCTTCGAGCTGCACACCGTCGCCTCCTTCGCGGCCGAGCATTTCTCGCCGAAGTGGGTCAGCGAGGTGACCGTCGCGCTTTCCCGCCAGCCGATCGCCTGCTTCATCGCCACGCGCGACAAGAAGATCCTCGGCTTCGCCTGCTACGACACCACCATGCGCGGCTTCTTCGGCCCCACCGGCGTCTGCGAGGAGGCGAGGGGACTCGGCCTCGGAAAAGCCCTGCTCTTCAAGTCCCTCGAAGCCCTCCAGGACCTCGGCCACGCCTACGCCATCATCGGCGGAGTCGGCCCGAAGGAGTTCTACTTCAAGGCCTGTGGAGCCATCGAGATCCCGGGAAGCGATCCAGGCATCTACCCCGACATCCTGCCGTAACGGCCCTGGACTGCGGCGACTTGTCTCCGCTCTAGGCGCAGGAGGCTTGCCGACGGGAAAGGAGCCCGACTCCCCGCCACAAGTGGCCAGAGCCGGAAAGCGGTGATGAATCGTCCCCGTTACTCGCCTATTGGGATTCGAGGGCCAAAGACCTGTCACCCTACCAGCATCGGGCATCGCCCCATGAACTGCGCCGGCAAAGATTTCCAAGGGCTGAAGACTCGTTCCATTCCCTGCACATGTGACTTGCGATCCACTCGAGTCGATGGATCAGGCCTCTAGCCCTACATTCCTCAAAGGGATGGAGACCCAGCCCGCTGGCCTGGGCTGTGATGGACTCGGGCCCTTGGTCCTGAAGATTCGAGATATGGGAAACGGGCTTAGAATGTCGAAATTCGAAATTCGAATCCGCAATCCGCAATCCGCAATCCGCAATCCGCAATCCGCATTTCCCCTAATATCACTCCCCAGACCCAAGAAAATCGTTGTCAGATCAAGGATATCAGTCATCATCACTCCAAATGAGGTCGGGCCAATTTCAAGCTGCTAGATCCTACGAACCCATTCTGTTGTCCTGAAAATGAAACCGCCATTATCAAGATTGATCCTGCTCCTGGAGTTGGTGGTTCTGTCGTCGGCGTCCGCCAGTATTACGATAGGGATGGGACCATTCACCGTTTCCGTTCCTGACTCCTGGAGTATTGAGAAGGCTCACCAAGAGTCCAAGTTACAAGCCTCATCGCCGGACTCGAAAGCAATAGGTAAGACCAGCATTCCCGTGATGGTCCGAATTGAAGAGAAAAAGAAGGTTGGAAAGAGCCTGGAAGACCTGCAGAAGCTTCTAATTGAGAAGATATCCATCGCCCCCGAAGAAGGTAAGTCCATGATCGAGAAGGGTTGGGGTGACAAGGCAGATCGTTTGGCTGTAGATGCCCTCAAGGTCTCGAAGCCAGTCATACTTGGAACGGCTCCGAATCAGTATCTGACATCAACCGTGATCAGTGAATTTGATGTTGATGGCGAAAAGCTTTCTTTGATCAGTCGGTCTTATTGGGTCTATCATCAGGATAAAGTTTACTTCATGAGGATTGTCACTCCAGTCGAATTGGCTGATCAATACGCCAAGGTGATTGACGAAATCGCCCGCAGCGTCAAGATCAGCAAAGAAGGAGAGCAATCCGGCACTGGGCAACCCGCTACTCGCACCGAGTCGAAGTCTGAGGGTAGCGACAAACCTCAACCTGAAGGGGAGGGGCGCTCCCGGTAATGGGTGCCAGGTTTCATCGTTCTACGAAAAGTTTCACAATGAAGAAGCCGCTCAAGGTAGCTCTCTGGATCGCTGGTTCCGCAGTAGGTCTGGTTGCCATCGCCTATGGTGTTCTGATTGCGATTGGGTTCTTCGTGTTTGGCTCGGTTGGTTCATCCAATCGTGATGGCAGCTCGACGATTTCATGGCGATCTAGCCTTCCTGAGACTGCCTCTGACGTGCATGAGCATGCATGGGCAGATGATTTTCTGCCAGACTACGACTACTACCTTCGTGCCCGCGTCTCAAAGCCTGATTTTGACAAGTTTGTGCGGGACCTGGGGTTAACCCCTCATTCAGCCAACCGGAAATACTCGGAGTCTAGTTGGCTGTCGTGGTCAGGCCATCTGCTGGCTGACAGCGAATGGTGGAAGCCCACGGAAAATTTGGAAGGCACCTACGTCAAAGAGGGCGGCACGCAGTGGATGTTCGCGAAGTATGAAGACGGATTTCTGTATTTCAGGTCGCTTGATCACTAAGCTAAATAGGCATAACAACATATGGGTATTCACCTTCCAGAAGCCTTTTCGATCACTCAGCGAGGTCAATGAAAGGATGCGGTGAAATCACGTTTAACGACTAATGCAGAACAAGCGGTGTCGTGACAACCACCACCATCCTCCCTGTTTCGATGATTTCTCGCAGTTGCAACACCAACCCCGTGATCGACGCTCGCCATCGCTGCTAGGGATGCCTGCCCTCCTCCTAATGAATGGAACTCTCTCGACATGCCAACATGTGCGATCAGGCGACAGGGAAGATCGCTGGCACACTCCATCACCCTTTCAGGGCGATGGGTGGGTCACTCGGCAGGGATTGGAGGCGTGGGCTGATAGCGGGGCAGGGGAGGGCTGGCCTTGGTCGGGGAGCTTGAAGCGTTGCTTGATGCATGCCTGCTCTTGGTAGGGCCCGCAGGTGGTGGAAAGGCCCGCGCATTGATCGGAACGCCACACCTGGGCAAGATCCGTGCTTCCGGGCCCGTAGCCTTCATCAGTGATGAGTGGCTTGCCTGGATGGTGGATCATGGGACTGATGTCGTTGACGGCATTGGCCGAAGACGTGTGGGAGCTGCCACCGATGCGTTATTCGGAAACCGCTCCTGCTGCACCTCTCGGAAAAATGCTGGCAGGACGGGAGTTGGAGGGGCTCGGCCAGGTTGAAAGAGTGAGGCATTTGTTGAAGGCTCTGTCGATCCCGGAGGAATCCCAGATCCTGGTGTTTTCCAAAACCAGCAAGCAGAACGACCTCATCACACCCGGGACGCCACGGGCGCTTTACTTTTCGGCCGATGCCTACGCGGGATATGTGCCCGGTGGGATGATGGAGGTGTCGGTCCACGATCCGTTGCTCGGAGTGGTGTTCTATCTGATCGATCTCCAGAACCCGGCATCGGTTTCCTTTGTCAATCGCGAGACCGGGGAGTGCCTCTCCTGTCACGGAACCGCACGCACGGAGGATGTGCCCGGGTTGCTGGTCCGCTCGGTGTTTCCCGATGCCGATGGCCGACCCTTGCTGGCGCTGGGAAGTTCAACGGTCGATGCCTCCTCACCCATTTCCTCTCGCTGGGGTGGATACTACGTCACGGGCCGTAGTTCCTTGCCGCATGTCGGAAACCGTGTGTTCAGGGAGGAGGACGGGCTGCCTGCGGCGGAACTCATCCAACTCGCGAATGTCTCGGAAAAGCTCGATGCCAGCCGGTATCCACGGGCGACAAGTGACATTGTGGCGCTGATGGTGCTGGAGCATCAGTGCGATCTTCACAACCGGATGACTGCGGCGGCGATGCGCTACCGGCGCACCCACTGGCTGGGCAAGCTGCTCGACAAGGAGTCCGATCCCGACAAGGAGACCGCCGGTCGTCTGGCCGATGAGGATGCGAAGGAGCTGGTCGGTCACCTGCTTTTCAAGGGCGAGGCGGAGATGGGCGACGGGGTGGAGGGCGATGAGGCCTTTCAGACCGCCTTCACCCGACAGTTTCCGATAACCAAGGATGGAGATTCGCTGGCCGACTTTCATCTCGGCAGTCGTCTGTTCAAGAACCGCTGCTCCTACATGATCTACTCGCGGGCCTTCGCGGAGCTTCCGGAACGGGTCAGATCCGCGACACTCAAACGCCTCCGGGCCGTGTTGGACGGCGCGGAGGCGCAGGAGGAATTCGCGTATCTGAAGGAGCCCGAGAGGAAGCGGATCAGCGCGATTCTCAAGGAAACCCTTCCGGGCTTTTCGAATTAACGGTCGAGGATCGAGTTCCAATGCTCGACGTAGTCGGCCTGGCTGGTGAGCAGAGGCGTGATGTCGTCGTGCAGGGTGATCGACTTGATCTTGTCTCCCTTTGCGATCTTGTTGACCACGTCCTGGCCGGTGGTCACTTCCCCGAAGACGGCGTGCTTGCCATCAAGGTGTGGGGTGGGGAGGTGGGTGATGAAGAACTGGCTGCCGTTGGTGTTCGGGCCGGCATTGGCCATCGAGAAGATACCAGCCTTCGAGTGCTTCAGCGAGCGGTCGATTTCGTCGGCGAACTTGTAGCCGGGACCGCCGGAGCCGGTGCCGGTCGGGTCGCCGCCCTGGATCATGAAGCTCGCGATGACGCGGTGGAAGCTGATGCCATTGTAGTAGCCGCGCTTGGCGAGGTTGAGGAAGTTCGCCGAAGTGATCGGGACCTTGGAGGCGAAGATAGTGGCGTCGATGTCGCCCTTGTCGGTGTGAAGCGTGATGCGGATGTCGGACATGGCGGGAGAATCCAGAAGCCGGAGGCAAGAGGCCAGAAAGAAAAAACCTCACTCGTCGTGATGGAACCAAAGAAGCACCAGCAGCCCCACGCCGGTGCCCCACAGGAGGTAGGGATTCGGAAAGAAATAGGAATATCCCATCAGGAGGAGCCCGATGACCTGTGGTTTCCAGAGTTCGAGCTTCCTCCCATAGGTGAGCGATGCCAGGCCGATGGTGCTGAAAATGATGTTGGCGAGGATGTCATACCCGCTCATCCCGAAGATTCTGAAACCTTGTTCCTGAGCCGCTTCAGCGAGAATTGAGCCGAGGACAAGGTTAAACACATCACGAACATGGCAGCGCCAAGTCCCGGCATCAATGGCCAAGTTCCGCCAGGATCGAGTCTGCAGTACGACCGCTTTCACGCATGGCCTGGATCGAAAGCGCGTCGTGCCTTTTGGCCAGCCGCCTGCCGCTTGCGTCCACGATCAGCCGGTGATGGAGGTAAATGGGCTCCGGGAGTTCCAGCAGGCACTGAAGCAGGCGGTGCACGTGGGTGGAGGAAAGCAGGTCCTCGCCGCGTGTCACATGGCTGATCGCCTGGAAGGCGTCGTCCACCACCACCGCGAGATGATAGCTGGTGCCGATATCCTTGCGGGCGAGGATCACATCGCCAAGCAGGTGAGGATCGGCCCGGATCCGACCTTGGCGTAGATCGGTGAAGTCGAGCGCTCCAGTCAGTGCGGCGGCTTTTCCTGCATCGAGCCGCCAACTGAAGGGAAGGCCGCCCGCGATTTTCTCCTCCCGATCCGAGGAGGAATGACGCTTGCAGATTCCGGGATAAAGTGGGCCTTCCGGGCCTTGGGGGGCCTCGCGCATGCGGGAGATCTCGTCCTCGATCTCCCTCCTGGTGCAGAAACAGGGATAGATCACCTCAAGCTCCTGAAGCTTCCGCAACGCGTCCTCGTAGGCCCCCAGCCGTTCCGACTGCCGGATCGGAATGCCGCTCCACCTCAGACCCAGCCAGGCCAGATCCTCCTCGATTTCCTCGAAATACTCCGGTCGGACCCGTGTGGAGTCGATGTCCTCGAAGCGCAGCAGAAACTCTCCGCCTCTTTCCATGGCCAACTCCCTGGCCACCCGTGCCGCGTAGGCATGGCCCAGATGGAGCCGTCCGGTGGGACTGGGAGCGAAGCGGGTGCGGACCATCTTGGGGGCACTTTTTTGCCGATCAGATGGCAGGTTGGCAAGATTCGTGCAATTTGGGTTAGCGCGTTCAGCATTTCAGGCTAACAATCCGGCGCTTCAGAATTCTCATGATGGATAAAAGAATAGTGATCATCGGTGCGGGCCCTGGCGGCCTGACGGCAGGCATGATTCTCGCGCGGCGAGGATTTGATGTCACGATTCTCGAAAAGCAGGATCGCGTGGGTGGGCGGAACGCCGAGCTGAAGGTGGGCGAGTTCTCCTTCGACACGGGCCCGACCTTCCTCCATCAGAAATTCACCCTCGACGAGGTCTTTGCCGAGGCCGGGAAAAAAGCGGAGGATTACCTCGATCTGGTTCTGCTCGATCCGATGACCCGCCTGACCTGGGGCGATGTTTCGATGGAAACCTCGTCCAACATTGAGAAAATGGCGGCCAATGTCGAGCAGGCCTTCCCAGGTCACGCCGAGGGCTACCGGCGCTTCATGGAGGATCATGCGAAGAAGCTCTCCCTGATCTTTCCCTGCCTCCAGCAGCCCTATCACGAGCTGCGATCGTTTTTCAGCCAGCGCCTTCTCAAGGCCTTCCCCTACGTGGCGACCGCCAACAGCGTGGTGGACGTGCTGGAGCGCTATTTCGCCGACGACCGTCTCAAGCTCGCATTCACCTTCCAGGCGAAATATCTCGGCATGTCCCCGTGGAGCTGTCCGGCGCTGTTCAGCATCCTGTCCTACATCGAATACAAGTATGGCATCTATCACGTGCAGGGCGGACTCTGTAAGATCTCGGAAGCCATGGCGAAGGTCTTCGTTGAGAACGGCGGCCGTCTCCGGCTTGGCACCTCCGTGAAGCAGATCCACTTCAATCGCGGCGTCGCGACTTCGGTGGAGACGAGCGATGGCGAGCGCATCCCCTGCGATGACCTCATCGTCAATGCCGACTACGCCCACGCCATGACCTCGCTGATGAACGGTCATTCACAGCCGAAGGAGAAACTGGAACGGAAGAAGTATTCCTGTTCGACCTTCATGCTTTATCTCGGGCTCGACACGATCTATCGCGACCAGCCGCACCATCATATCATTTTCGCGGACGACTATCGGAAGAACGTCAGCGACATCCAGAGCGAAAGCCGTGTCTCGGATGACATGTCCGTGTACATCCGGAATTCCTCGATCAACGACCCTCTCGTTGCGCCAGAAGGTAAATCCGGTCTCTACATCCTCGTGCCCACCATCAACTGTCGCAACGGCTATGATTGGAAGAACCACTTGCAGGAATACCGCGACAAGGTCATCGCGCGAATTGAGAAAATGACCTGCATGAAGGATCTGAGCAGTCATATCGTGGAGGAGCGGATCATCACTCCGGACGGCTGGCGGGATGAGCTCGATGTCTTCATGGGGGCCACCTTCAACCTCTCCCACACGCTCGACCAGATGCTGTACCTGCGTCCGCACAACCGAATGAAGGGCTACGAAAACCTCTACCTTGTCGGCGGAGGCACCCATCCCGGATCCGGCCTGCCGACCATCTATGAGAGTGGTCGGATTTCCTCGAATCTTCTCTGTGACCGCTACGGGGTGAAGTACGATCGGGTGGATCTGGCTCCGGCGTTTGTTTGAGCCTGTCGGGGGGCGGTGCTGGCTGGATTCGATGCCCGTTGGGTCAGGTTTTCCGTGAGGAGTGCGCGCCGATCAATCGGCGAGGCCTCCTTCACGTGATTTTCTCTTGGATCGACGCCATTTCTTGACGGACCCGGACGGGATTGTAGGGTCACGTGTTTACGTGGTATTGGTTTTGCCTGCACGTTAGTGTATGCCTTGACCCTAGCCCCGGATAGCCTGCGCCATCTCAACCCAATTCAAGCAGGCTAAGCGTTTCGTTTCAGATTTTAAAAACCCAAAGCCATGAAGAATCGTTTCCTTAAAAATCGCGTTTTCGCGTCCCTTGTTCTCGTGATGAGCAGCCCTGCCGCTCATTCCGCAACCCTCTATTGGGACCTGAACGGAACCACGGCAAACACCGCAGTCGCAGTGACGGGAGCGTGGAATGGGACAAACGCATTCTGGAACACCGCTTCCACCGGAACCGGCGGAGCCGCTCAGGCGACCAACACGACGAGCGACGATCTGTTCTTCTCCTCGGGCACGACCTACACGGCAGGAACCGTCACGGCCTCGAACACACGGGCTGCGAGCAGCATCAACTTTGAAGACAACGTTGCGGTGACCTTGGCAGGTCCTCTCGGCCTTGGAGGAGCGGGTGCCAAGTCCGGCATCTTCGTTCTCACCGGCAATAATGCCGCCAACACGGTCAGCGGAGCCCAGACACTGGCCGCCGCCTCGACGATTCAGACCGACGGAACTGGAGTTCTCACCATCTCGGGTGGCATCACGGGGGCCCAGGCGCTGACTCTCAGGAACAACAGCACCAACGCCAACGGTATCACGATTTCCACCGGCTCCCTGAACAATGGGGGCACGGTCACCAACTCTGGCACCGGCTCCGGAGGCGCCACGATCAGCGCCGTCATCGGCGCGAACGTCACCGGAGTCGTCCAGACCAGCAGCACTTCCCCGCTGACCTTGAGCGGAGCGAACACCGCTTTCGCGGGTGGAATCACGATCAGGGCGGGAACAGTGGCAGGCGCGACGAGTGCCTCGGCGTTCGGCACCGGAACCATCACGCTGGGTGACTCCGCAGGGGCCGCCTCAACGTCCTTGAACGGTGCGACCTTCACCTACGCGAACGCAATCAGCGTCGCATCTGGAAACACGGGAACCGCCACGATCTCCACCAACAGCGGGAGCCCGACCTATACAGGCGCCATCACGCTGAACACCCATGATCTTAGATTCTTTAACACGGGCTTCAATATCGTCGCGTCCGGAGGCATCACCGGAACTGGAAACATCGTATTGAATGCCAACGGAATCGGAAACATCACGCTATCCGGCTCTTCGGTCAACAACACGGGAACCATCACCAACATTGGACCTGGAACCGGTACAGCGACGATCAGCGCCGTGATCGGAACGAACGTCACCGGCGTGACCCAGAACAACAGCACATCGGGACTGACCCTCTCCGGTGCCAACACCTTCACCGGTACGGTCAACGTCAACGCAGGAACGCTGTCGGTGACCAATGCCACCGGCATCAGCACCTCCAGCGCAGTGACGATCGCTTCGGGAGCCAGCCTTGCTTTCAACTCCGTGAGCCAGACCATGGCCTCCGGAAAGACCCTCAGCATCGCAGGTTCCGGAGTTTCGGGAACGGGTGCCTTGCAGACCAACGGCTCGGCTTCCACGATCGCCTGGAATGGAGCCATCACCCTCGCGGCGGATGCCACCATCCGCATGAACGGCACCGGAACCTTCACGACGGCCTCCACCGGCACGATCGCCCTCGGAGCGTCCACTCTTACCCTCAACCTTGATGGTTCGAGCAACAACTCGTTGGGTGGAGTCATCAGCGGAACCGGCGGCATCATCAAGGGCAGCACCGCCAGTCTCGCCCTCACCGCCGCCAACACCTTCAGCGGTGGCGTGACGATCCTCGGTGGCACGGTGGTCACCTCCGGTAGCGCTGCCGCTCTCGGCACTGGAACCGTTCAGCTTGGTGATACATCGGGCGCGCTCACGGCCACTCTGAACACCGGGGCCACCGCCCTGACCTTCGCTAATCCAATCAGCGTACGGGCAGGGAGCAGCGGCGCGAAAACTCTTGGCCACACCGGGGCGGCAGCCGTCACTTACTCAGGAGCCGTCACCCTGAACACCGGCCTCAACCTCGCTGCTTCCGGAGGCGGTGCCCTGACCATGGGGGCAGGTGGCATCAATCTCAATGCCAACACCCTTAACCTGAACATCAGCGGCACGGGCCGTATCTTCAACGACGGAGTCATCAGCGGCACAGGTTCGATCGTGATGAACGGTACCAGCACCGGCGACTGGGTCCCACGCGGAGCCCATACCTACAGCGGAGGAACCTCCCTGACCTCCGGGTTTGTCGCTGTTGACTTCGATTCGGCAGGACCCGCTGGAGCTCCGACTTCGGGCCCGTTCGGCACCGGAACCCTGACCTTGGGGGGCTCCCAGATGCGAGCCGGCGCCGGTGCGAGTCGCACGGTTGGAAACCCCATCACCCTGTCCGCCAATACCAGCTTCTATACCGTTACCTCCGAGAAGTCCCTCACCTTTTCCGGCCCCACCACCCTCACAGGTGCCACACGCACCCTCACAAGCGCCGTCGGCACCACCGTGGCAGGCCAGTCGGTCGTCTTCAGTGGAAACATCGGTGAAGCCACTTCCGGACTCGGAATCATCAAGGCCGGCAATGGAAACATCACCTTCACCGGCACCAACACCTACACCGGCAACACTGACATCACGGCCGGGAATCTCTCGATCGGAAGCACCGCCGCGCTTCCCGGTTTCGACACGGCTGGTCGGTTCTCGGTGTCTCCCGGAGCCACCCTGACCGTTCAGAATGGAGTTTCGGAGTCCGATCTCTCCACCATCCTCGGCACTGGAAACTTCCAGACCGGCTCCACCCTCGGAATCGACACGACACTCGGCAGCCGTTCCATCTCGCTGGACCTCTCCGCTCCGATCAGCATTGTCAAAACCGGAGCCAACACCCTCACCCTCTCGGGCACGAACACCTATGCCGGCAGTCTCTCGGTCACGGGTGGCTCGCTTCAGATCGCCACTTCCTCCGCCGTCGCCGGATTCCCCAATGGATTCACGATCGCCAGCGGGGCCTCGCTGGTCATTCCCAATGCGGTTACGGAAAGTGAGGTCACCTCCATTCTCGGAACCTCCAACCTCGCGGCAGGCTCGACCCTCGCTTTCGACACCACGGCCGGAGACCGCTCCTTCACCGCCGCCATCACCAACAGTGCTGCCGGTTCAATCAATCTGCTCAAGACCGGCCCGAACGCGCTCACCCTCACCGGCGCCAACAGCTACACCGGCAGCACCACCGTCAGCAACGGCATCCTCGTCGCTGGGGGCAGCACCTCCTCCTCCACCGGTCTGATCACAGTCGGAAACACCACCGACAATGCCGTTCTCAACGTCCCCACGGGGGGCATCATCACCGGAACCACGACCCTCACCGTTGGCAGCGTCGCCAATTCATCTGGTGCCATCAATCTCACTGGTGGCACCGTTTCCGTCACTGGGGACTCCGATTCCGGTGCCATTGGTGGAACCAACTCAGCCTACGGGGCATTCACGATGTCCTCAGGCACCTTCACCCAACAACGCTTGATGTTCGGAGGCAATGGATCCTCCTCTGGAACCGGCGGCGTCGGAGTCGGCCATATCACCGGCGGCACGATCAACTCCAACAACTGGTTCATTCTCTCAAGGGCAGGTGCCTCAACAGGGATCCTGACCTTCGCGGGTGGCACGCTCAATCACGCCAATGCCTCCAACAGCATCATCCTCGGCCTCGCGGGTTCTGGTCGCGCGGAGCTGAACGTGACCGGTGGCCTGATCGACAACCTTGGCAGGACGGTCAACATGGGCGGCAGCGGGGCGTCCTTCCACTGGACCGGAACCGGCCTGCTCAACCTCAACGGCGGCACCCTTCTGACCAACTCGGTGCTGTATGACGCCGATGTGGCCGCCGCCTCCTCCAACAGTTACATCAACTTCAGCGGCGGTACCCTCAAGGCCGCCGCCGCCTCCGCCACGATCCTCCCCGCCTTCACCTCCTCCGGCAGCGGCATCAACCGGGTCTTTATCAATGGTGCCTTCGGCAGCTTCTCCGGTGGTGCCAACATCGACACCAACGGCTTCGACAACACCATTTCCGCGAATCTTCTGGCCCCCAGCGGCGATGGCGTGACCAGCCTGACGATCGATTCCCAGGGCAGCGGCTACATCGGTGCCCCAGCAGTCAAGATCCTCGATGATGGCCTGCCTTCCACCGCCACCGCTTACGCCGTCGTTGGCACGGATCCGTCCAATCCCACGACCTTCGGGAAACTCACCAGCGTGGTCATCACCAATCCGGGTGTGATCGTCGGCACACCCACCGTCAGCCTCGTCGGCGGCGGTGGCACGGGCGCAGCTGTTTCCGTGACCACGACCGGTGCCAACACGTCCGGTGGCCTCACCAAGACCGGAGTGGGAACCCTTTTCCTCACCGGGGCCAACACCTACACCGGCGCGACCACCGTCAACTCCGGAACCCTGACCGTCAGCGGCACTGGGACGCTCTCCGGGACGAGCGGCCTTTCAGTCGCGAACGACGCCCGGTTCAACTATGAGCCCTCCACCCCAGGCACGCTCACTCTGGGAATCGCTGGGAACCTGACCCTTGCCAGTGGTAGCACCCTGGGAATCAACTTCGAGTCCCCGATTGCCGCTCCCGGCTCCGCCACTGTCAGCGGGGTGGTCAATCTTTCCCTCTCAGGTTCCTACACCTCCGGGAACACCTACACCGTCCTCAGCGCAGCCGGTGGCGGTCTGACCGGAGGCACCTTCAATATCCTCAATCCGGTTGACTTCACCTACTCCAAGGTCGTCACCCCGACCGCAGTGGAGATCACCCCGACCACCGCATCCCCTCTCAGCTCCGCCTTCTGGCGTGGCGGCCTTGGCGGCAGCCCGAAGGTCTGGGCCGCCTCTGACGGCTCTGCAAACAGCAACTGGACCTCTGATGGTCTCGGAACCGCCACGCCGCTGGTTCCCGGAACTTCGGCGACCATCAGCTTCTCGGATGCATCTGCCTTGGCTTCCGATCAGGTCGGCATGAGCCTCGGTGCGAACATGGCCATCAGCGGCCTGATTTCCAGCAGCGCCAATCCCATCAGCCTGTTGAAGCCGGATGCCGCCACCCTCACCATCGGAGGAAATGGCATCGTCATCGACCCGGGTGCGGGCAGTGTGACCCTCAATCCGGACATCATCCTTTCCTCGCCGCAGAGCTGGAACAACGACAGCTCCAACGCGCTGACCCTCAACGGCACCGTCATCAACGGCACAAACCAGCTCACCTTCAACGGCAGCGGCACCACCACCCTCGCCAACCTGCTCGGTGGTAGTGGCGGACTCAATGTCGCCGCAGGCTCCACCACGGTGACCTCTGCCACCCTGACGGCCAATCAGACTTGGACGAACAACAGCGGCAACCTTCTCAGCATTGGAAACGTCATCAATGCAGGCTTCACCCTGACCCTCGGAGGGGCGAATGACGCCGCCTTCACCGGTTCCTACAGTGGTGCGGGTGGACTCGCCCGCACGGGCGGGGGAAGCCTCACCCTGGCCGGAGGGCACTCCTACAAGGGCGTGACCACGGTCGGCACAGGAAGCACCAGCAGTTCCACCACCGGCACGATCGTCATGTCCGGCGACAATTCCGCGTTGACAGGCAACGTGAACGTCGGCAATGGCTCGACTCTCCGACTCGAGTCGGCCACCGCCCTCGGCACCCAGGGGGTCACTGGATCCCTGCTCGGACTTTTCAATGGTTCCACCCTCCAGCTCCGCGCGGATTCCTCGACCACATTCAGCGGCACGAATGCCATCTCCGCCCTTAACACGGCGGCTGTTAACATCGACGTCAACCCGCTGACCACCGCCAGCGGAAATGTCCTGACGATTTCCCCCGGCACCACACCGATCGGAAACACGGTCGCCTTCAACATCACGGGTGGCAATTCCTACAGCCTTGCCATTGGCACCATCCAGAACGTCACCGGCACTGCCACCAACTTCACGCTCAACCCGACCACGGCCAATGTGAGTCTGGTGGGTTACAACAACCTCAACAATGGCGCGAACAACAGCACGTTGATCCTGAGCGGCACCAGCTCCAACAACAACGTGACGGGAGTCATCGCCAACCAAGCCGCAGGTTCGACCGGCACCGGAAACGTCGCCGTCACCAAGAACGGCGCCAGCACCTGGACCCTCTCCGGAGCGAATACCAACACCGGCACGAACACGGTCACTGAAGGCACGCTCAACCTCAGTGGTGCGAGAACCGCTGCTGCAGGAGCCTTCGCGGTCGGCACCATCGGCACCGCCACCCTGAACATCTCGAACGGCAGTTTCTCGACCGGACAATTCGTGGTGGGCAACGGTTCCAGCAACACCTCCGTCGGCATCGTCAACCAGACCGGTGGCTCCCTCACCATGGGGGGCAACCAGCTGCTGATTGGAAACGGTGGCTCGAATTCCCTGGCTGGCTCGACCTCGTTCGGCACCTACAACCTCAGCGGCGGCACACTGAACACGATCGCCGGCACCCTCGGAGTCGTGTTGGGCGTGAACTCAGGCACCACCGCCACCTTCAATCTCAGTGGCACCGGTGTCCTGTCGATGCCGACCACCTCCACCCTCCAGATCACCCGATCGGACGCATCGGCCAACTGCCAGAACAACACCGGCTCCTTCATCCAGACAGGCGGCACCGCTACGGTCGGCATCCTGCAGATGGGGGGCTCCAACACCACTCCTGCCAACAACGCCGGTCAGAATGCCACCCTCTCGATCACGGCAGGAACCTTCTTCGCCAACACCTTCACCCAGCTCTCGGGAGGAACCGGCAGCACCTCGTCGATCACCATCGGTGGCACGGCTTCGGTGACCCTGCCTGCCTTCCCGAGCGCCCGCGGCGTTGGTTCCACCACCACCCTCACCTTTGACGGCGGCACCTTGTTGCCAACCGCCGCCAGCGCCGCCTACATTCCGGCTGCTGTTGGCACCGTCGGCCAGATCACCAACAACGGTGCCCTGATCGACGTTCCCACGGGCAGGAACATCACGGTGGGCCTGGCCCTTCAGAATGCCCCCAGCAGCACCGGAACCCTGACCAAGGCCGGGGTTGGGGTCCTGTCCTTGTCGGGTGCCAACACCTACACCGGTGCCACCACCATCAACGCCGGCACACTGCAGCTCGGATCCGCCACCACCACTGGCTCACTCGACCTGACCAGCCCCATCGTCAACAACGCAACATTCGCTGTTAACCGTACCAACGCGGTGGCGCAGGGCACCGATTTCAGCGCCTCGCCGATCACCGGCAGCGGTGGCTTCACCCAGGCCGGCACCGGCACCACCACGCTGAACGCGGCGAACACCTTCACCGGCGTCACCACGATCACCGCAGGCACCCTCGCTACCGCCACCATCGGCGACATCGGTGTTGCCGGTCCGCTTGGAACTGGTGATGCCACCAGCAACGCCACCAACTCCGCTTCGCTGGTCCTCAACGGAGGCACCCTCGGCTACACTGCTGCCTCCGGCACCAGCAACCGCGGCTTCACGGTCGCGGCTAACAGCAACTTCAGCTTCCCCGCCGGAAACAACAACGCCTTCACCTTCACCGGACCCATCGTGGGAGCTGCGGGACTTACCCTCAGCGGGGTCAGCGCCGTCGGCCTCCAGAACACGCTCACCCTCGCTGGAGACAACTCCGGCTTCACTGGCAATCTCGCTGCCAACATCGGTGGCATCCGGGTGACCAACAACAACAGCCTAGGATCAGGAACCAAAACCATCACTGCCACCAACGGCACCGCAGGAAATCCCAACATCCAGCTCGATGGCACGGGCGGTGACATCACCCTGCCTGCCACGTTCACCTACAGCTTCAGCAACCAGACCAACAATGGGGCCCTGATCAACCTCGCGGGAAACAACACCGTGCCGGGCCAGATCAACATCGCCAGCGGCGGCGGTGGCCTCATGGCAACCTCTTCCGCCGGAAATCTCACGATCTCCGCCAACATCACCGCCGTCACGACCCTCCGCGATGTTTTCCTCGGCGGCGCTTCCACCGGCAATGTTTCCGGGATCATCTCCAACGGCGGCACAGCCGCCCTCAGGGTCCAGAAATTCGGTGCCGGAACCTGGACGCTCAGCGGAGCCAACACCTTCAGCGGAGCGGTCGCGGCGGGTGAGGGCATCCTCTCCGCCAGTTCGCTCAACTCCGTGAGCGGGGGCTCCCCCAGCAGCAACCTCGGTGCGCCCACCACCGCAGCCAACGGAACCATCAACCTCGGTGGCGGAAACGTCCTGACGGCTGCGCCCGCCGCCACGGGTGCCCTGAGATACACCGGCACCGGCGAAACCACTGACCGAATCCTCAACCTCGCCGGAACCACCGGCGGCGGCGGAGTCGAACAGTCCGGCACTGGCCTGCTGAAGTTCACCAGCGCCATCACCGCCACTGGCGCGGGCACCAAGACCTTCACCCTCAGCGGCTCCACCGCCGGCACAGGTGAGATCGCAGGAGCCATCGTCGACAACCTCACTGGAACCAACACCACGGCCCTCCAGAAAATCGGCACCGGCACCTGGTTGCTCTCGGCTGCGAATACCTACAGCGGCGGCACCACCGTCAATGGCGGCGTCCTCAGCCTCGGAAACGGAGCGGCTCTCGGAACCGGTTCCGCGACGGTCACCGGCGGTGCGCTTGACCTGGGCGGCCAGACCATTGCCAATGTCGTGAGCGTCGGCACCGGCGGTACCCTCAGCGGTAGCGGCACCTTGACTGGCGCGGCCACCCTCGCGGGCTCGGTCACCCCGGGCGGTTCCGGCACCGGCTTGATCACCCTGACTTCCGCCTCGGTGGCCTCCACGTCATCCATCGGCCTCCAGCTCGCCGGCACCGGCACCCGTGGCGTGAACTACGACGCCCTTACCGTGTCCGGAGTCCTCGCGTTGGATGGCACTGTGACCGTCAGCCTCAATGGTCTCACACCCGCCAACGGCCAGTCATTCGACCTGATCGACTCCACGGGTTCCATCGACGTGACGAGCTTCAACGTCGCCACCGACCTGATCCTTCCCGCCCTCTCCGGCGGCCTGACCTGGGACACCAGCGCCTTCGCCACCACCGGCGTGGTCAGCATTGTCAGCGGTGATCCCTTCGGTGCCTGGGCGGCCGGTTATGGCCTGACCGGAGGCGATGCCCTCAAGTCGGCAGACCCTGACAACGACGGCGTCATCAACCTCCTCGAGTTCGCCACCAACTCCAGCCCCGTCAGCGGTGGTTCCGGCCCCAGGGTCTATGCCCGCCTGCACAACCTCTCCGGAGACGATGTCCTGACCTACACCATCGCCACCCGCAAGACCGCCTCCTTCGCCGCCAATGGTTCCACCCAGGAAGCGACCAAGGATCTGGTGAAATACACTGTCGAGGCCAGCGATGCGCTCGGCACCTGGAACAGCGTCGTGGTCACCGAGGTCACCGGCGTCGACGCCACCGCCGTTCAGGCCGCTATCACCCCAGCCCTGCCGGCGCTGGATACCGATTGGGAATGGCACACCTTCCGGACCGACGACGGCACTTCGACGGATACCAGCGACTTCATCCGCCTCAAGGTGGCCGAGGCTCCCTGAGCCTTGATCCCATCCTTAAGGCTTCAGAGCAGTTCCAAGTCCCGAGTCATGACCTCCGTGTCGTGGCTCGGGGCTTTTCTTGTCTGGGGCAAATGTTCCAGGGCCAAACGGATTCGTAAACCTTTGCTGGAGCTTCCACATCGCACCGGATTCCATACCTCCTCGGCGATCTCATTTTCCTCAGCGTCTCTGCGGTCATCCACGCTGCAACTCACCGGCAAGGCTGACCTAGTGCCGATCATTTGACGACCTCTTCGATCACAAAAAAAAGCCGCACCTCGTGAGAGATGCGGCTTCTTGAAAACGGACTCGAAGGTCGATCAACGCTTGGAGAACTGGAAGCGGGCGCGGGCGCCGGGCTGACCGTACTTCTTGCGTTCCTTCATGCGAGGGTCACGGGTGAGGAAACCCTTCGGCTT
>JAIXPW010000001.1 GCA_027485995.1 Verrucomicrobiaceae bacterium | reverse complement strand
TTCATCCGTTCGAGAAAGTGCCTCTAAATGAGCTACTTGCGGAAACCGACCCCAGAAGTTTCATGAATCAGAATTCTAACCAATTGGATTTGTTCTAGTTACAACCGGACGCCCGTGATTATTCTTAATTATGAAATCATGTCAGCTTATTGAATCATTTTGAAACCAATATCTCGTCAGCACAAAGAGGCAGAGATCCCCGGCCGCCCCTCTCTTTATCCCGCCCTCCGACCCTCCCATGAGCATTCTCAGCGGTCTGCACCTCAAAGGCAGCTTCCCAGCAATCGCCCTCAGCCTCGCCACCTTCGAGCGACTTGAGGAATGGAAGGTATTCCTCCAAACAAGGCGGACGCTCGGCGCTGGGCAGCATTTCACCAAGGCAGTCTCGCCGGCTTGAAGGGTGATCACCAGGAAACCCTGGGTGCCAGCCGGATGGCCACGTCGGGCGGGGCGAACCATGCAGGTGCACCAGCCATTGCCGCGCTTCCAACGAGCATCCGTACGCCGTCCGTCCCTCCGCTTCCTGAAGTTTGAGCCCCGACATCGCCGGATGGTCCGGTTTTTCCAGTATCGAAACCAATGACTGAGGATCTTGGGGAGTCAGATTCAT
Source organism: Verrucomicrobiaceae bacterium (assembly GCA_027485995.1). Classification (GTDB taxonomy): domain Bacteria; phylum Verrucomicrobiota; class Verrucomicrobiia; order Verrucomicrobiales; family Akkermansiaceae; genus Luteolibacter. Next base: position 37,232 of record JAIXPW010000001.1, on the reverse strand, counting down.
GGAACTGTCGAACCCCGTAACCAGCCCTTCATCCCTGAAAACTGGCGAGGAGATTCTCCGACTTACATCAAGATCCCGGAACCGACTCTCTCACCGTTTTCTCATGCGTTGATCCGCACAATTCCGGATCTCCATGTGCAGAGTCCGTCCATCCGCTTTAGCCGCCATTTCAAAGGGCTCTTGTGTGACGCTGTTGCTGGCCCTGAGCGCTTGTCAGGCATACTGGCCGAAGTCGCTCGATCCCCAGTCAACCGCTACCCGATTCGGGCGACGCCGACTGGATGACCCGGCGCTTCATTCGGCGATGGTTTCGGCCGGCTATTGGAAGGACAACCGGTCCTGGCCACCCTCGCCTTGGAGGCTGCGTGATATTCAGGGAGCCGCGCTGTTGGGACATCCGGAAATCGCGGCCGCGAAGGCCAAGGCAGCCAGTGCGCGTGCCGCGATCAGCACGGCCGACACCACGCCGAACCCCGGCGTTTCCTTTTCTCCGGAACTTGGCCAGGGCAACTCGCCCTGGCTGCTCGGACTCGCCTTCGACTGGCAGATCGAAACAGCCAACAAACGTGGCGAACGGACCGCGAAGGCCCAAGCCGAATCAAATGCCGCCGCCCTTTCCATCGCCGATACCGCGTGGTCGGTCTCATCCGGAGTAAGGGCCGCCTTGCTGGATCTCGAAACCGCAAAACGTCGGCTGGAAATCCTCGAAGCACAGCGTGATAACGACACCGCCCTGGTGACGATGGTTTCCGCCCGCGTGACCGCTGGCGAGGCCCCGCGCACCGATCTCAGCGTTTATCTTTCGCAACAAAGCCGCGATCTCATCGATCTGGCCGACGGCCGCAGCAAGCTCGACAGCGCCCGCGCGAAGCTCGCCTCCGCGGTCGGCATCCCCGCCTCCGCGCTCCAGGCCACGGCGGTGTCCTTCGGGTCGCTCGACCACCTGCCCCCAACCCCATCGGAGAGCAAACTCCGTCGAGCCGCGCTCCTGCAGCGAAGCGACATTCTCGCCGCACTTCAGGACTATGCGGCGGCCGATGCCGCGCTGCGTTTGGAGATCGCCAAGCAGACGCCCGACCTTCATCTGAATCCCGGCTACACCTTCGACCAGGGCCAATCGAGATGGGCACTCGGAGTGGGGCTCACGCTGCCGATAGATCGCAATACCGGGCCGATCCGTGAGGCGATCGCCAAACGAGACGAATCCGCCGCCGTTTTCCAAAGACTCCAGAGCGGCATCCGTGGCGAGCTCGATCAATCACTTGCCGCTTATCGCGCCGACTGCGCGCGGCTGCATGAGGTCAACTCCCTGCTCGCCACCCAGATGCAGCAGCTCGCCGATGCCGAGCGTCTCGTGAAGGCGGGAGAGACCAACCACCTGGCCGAACTCGGCGCGAGGGCACTCGTCCAACAAGCGAACCTGGCCCGCATCGACGCGCTCAATCAGGCCCAGCAATCACTCGGTCACCTCGAAGACAGCGCCCACCTATCCCTTGATGAACCTTGATCCGATGAGACATCTCCGTTTCCTCACCTGGCTGTCCGCCGCTGTGCTCTGCGCCTCGCTCTCCCACGCGGCGGAGTTCAAGGTGAAGGCCGAGGTTCAGAAACTACTCGATCTTGAAACCAAGCAGCCTGCCACGATCTCATTGCCTGCAGAATCAACAGCTTGGGCATCGGTCATCGCGCCAGCTCCCTTGATTGAACTCCTCCGCCAGAGTGAAGCCGCGCAAGCTGCAATCGACGTCACGAAGCAATCCGTCGAGCGCGCGGAGAAACTCTTTGCGTCGGGAGAACTCGTCGCGCGCAAGGACCTTGATGCCCTGCATGCGCAGTCGATCCAGGATGCGGCCGCCCGGAGGATGGTTGAGGACAAGATCGCCCTCGAATGGGGAGCGCGTTATTCAACGATGGCTGATGTCGACCGCGCCAAGCTCATCAAGGCGCTGCTGGCCGGCGAGATGGCCTTGTTGAAGATCTCGCTTTCGCGCGGAGCCGAGCCAGTGACCTCACCAGTGGCCGCCAGACTTCATGCGGAAGGTCGCGAACAATCCTCTGTTCGCTGCACCACGCTTTCTCCTGCGACCTCGGTGGACCCGGTATTTCAAGGCCAGGCCTTCATCGGTGAAATTGATAACAAGGACCACGCGCTCGCCTCCGGACTGAGTCTAACAGGCTTCATGGAACTGCCCGGAGAATCGCGGGAGGGCCTGCTCATTCCGCAGTCGGCGGTGGTCTTCCATCTCGGAAAGGCCTGGGCCTATCGGAAGGCGGGCGACGAGGAGTTCGAACGCTTGGAGGTCCCGATCGACTCGCCAGTCACCGGCGGCTGGTTCGTCGCAAAGGATGCGATCGAGGACGGTGAACTCGTCACCCGGGGTGCGCAGGCGCTGCTTTCAAAGGAGACCTTCGTTCCGGAAGAAGCCGCATCCGACGAGGAATGAAGCCGAATCTGCCGCCACCATGCTGAGCTCCATCATCCGACTTTCGCTGCGCTTTCGCGGAGTGGTCGTCGCCCTTGCCATCCTGATCCTCGCGCTGGGCATCCAACAGACGATGGAGTCCTCGCTCGATGTCTTTCCTGACTTCGTGCCTCCACAGGTGACGATCCAGACCGAGGTGCCCGGCCTCGCCCCCGAGCAGGTCGAGAAACTGGTGACCTATCCCGTGGAATCCGCTGTCAGCGGCATCGCGGGACTCGATTCGGTGCGCTCGGAATCGATCCAGGGACTTTCCGTGGTCACGGTGACCTTCGCAGAATCGAGCAACATCCTCACCGACCGCCAACTGCTCGCCGAGCGCATGACCGAGGTAGCTGGACGACTGCCGAAAGAGGCGCAGGCCCCGACGCTTTCGCCGCTGGTGTCCTCGACGATGGACCTTCTGAAAATCGGCCTGACCTCCGAGAAGACCACGCCGATGGAACTCCGCACGCTGGCGGACTGGCAGTTGAAGCCGCTGCTGCTCGCCGTGCCGGGAGTCGCCGAGGTCAGCGTGATCGGCGGCGAGGTCGAGCAGATGCAGATCCAGGTCGATCCGTTGCGCCTGGCTCAAAGCGGACTCACGCTTGCCGAAATCGTCAAGGCCGCTGGAGAAACCTCGGGCCTGCGCGGCACCGGTTACATCGAGACGCCGAATCAACGCCTCACCGTTGCGACCGATGGACAGGTCACCGATCCGATTCTGTTAGGCGGGACCATTCTCAAGGGCAGCGGCGCGAACGCCGTCCGCCTTCGCGATGTGGCGAAAATCGTGAAAGCTCCGGCTCCGAAATTCGGCGATGCGATCATCATGGGGAAACCCGGTGTGCTGCTGGCGATGACGAGCCAGTACGGGACCAACACACTCGAAGTCACCCGCCGCGTCGAGCAGGTGCTGAAGGACTTCCAGAGCTCGTTCGACAAGCAGGAGATCACGCTTCACCACGGACTCCATCGTCCTGCGAACTTCATCGAGATCGCACTCGAACACATCGGCCACTCTCTCGCGATCGGCGCTTTGCTGGTGATCGCCGTGCTTTTTCTTTTCCTCCGCAGTCCGCGCACGGCGCTGATCTCATTCCTCTCGATTCCCCTCTCGCTGCTGTCCGCGATCATGGTGTTCCGGGCCTTCGGCGTGACGCTGAACACGATGACGCTCGGTGGCTTCGCCGTGGCGATCGGCGTGGTGGTTGACGATGCGATCATTGATGTGGAGAACATCGTTCGAAGGCTCCGTGAAAACGCGGTGGCCACGAATCCCCAGCCCGTGTCGAAGGTGATACTCGATGCCTCGGTCGAGGTCCGTGGCGCAATTGTTTACGCCACCCTCATCGTCACCGCCGCCTTCCTGCCGGTGTTCCTGCTGGGTGGCATCCAAGGGCGGTTTTTCCTTCCGCTCGGACTGGCATTCGTCATGGCCACGCTCGCCTCTCTGCTGGTCGCGATCACGGTGACGCCCGCGCTTTGCTCGCTGCTGTTAGGGAAGCTGAAGGAAGATCGGGAGCCGTTCTACCTGCGCGCCCTGAAGCGGGTCCACGGCTGGCTGTTAGGCGGAGTCGCACGCTTTCCGAAGCTGACCTTTCTCGCCGCGCTGATCGTGCTCGGCGGAGTCGCGGCCCTGTTGCCGCTGTTTAAGACCGAATTCCTCCCGGACTTCAAGGAAGGGCATTTCGTCCTGCAACTCTCGGCGGTTCCCGGCACCTCGCTGCCGGAAATGACACGGCTCGGAACCTCGCTTTCGCATGAACTGCTGGAGGATCCCCGCATCCTCAGTGTGGTGCAGCAGGCCGGTCGATCGGAACAGGGAGTCGATACCTGGGGGCCGGAGCGCTCGGAGTTCCACATCGAGCTGAAGCCCGGTATCGGTACCGACGAAGCCGCCGCACAGGATGATATCCGCGATCTGGTCGGGAAATTTCCGGGGACACAATCGGAGGTGCTGACCTTCCTAGGAGACCGCATCAGCGAGACGATCAGTGGCGAAACCGCCGAGGTGGTGCTGAGCCTGTATGGTGACGATCTCGATGCACTGGAAAAGCGCGCCAACGAAATCGCCGGGGTGCTCGGCAAGGTGAACGGCACTTCGGACGTGATCGTTCAGGCCGCCGCGCAATCGCCACGGATGGAAGTGAAACTCAAGCCCGCCGCGCTGGAGCGCTACGGCCTGCGTTCCGCCGAAGTGCTCGATTCGATCGAGACCGCGTTCCAGGGCAACGAGGTCGCGAGGCTTTATCAAGGCAGCCAGGTGATCCCTCTCACCGTCAACGTAGGCGGGAATTCCAACGACGTCGGCAGTCTAGCCGGACTTCCTTTCCTCACGTCCAACGGTGAGCTGCTGCACCTCCGCGATGTGGCAGATGTGTTCCCATCCTTCGGTCGATCGTCCATCCAGCACGAAGGAGGACTCCGCCGCCAGGTCATCACCTGCAACACCCGCGACCGCAGCGTTTCCGAAGTCGTCGCGGAGGCAAAGAAGACGATCGCCGAGAACGTGAACCTCGATCCCGGCATGCACCTGATATTCACAGGTGCCGCCGAGGCGGAGGCTGCCGCGCATCGCAATCTGATCGCCTCCACCAGCCTCGCTCTGATCGTCATCGTGATCTTGTTGTGGATCGTGTTCCGCTCAGGCCGAAACGTGGCAATCGTTCTGCTGAACCTGCCCTTCGCCCTGATCGGTGGCGTGGTAGCGCTTTATCTCAGTCGCCAACCGATCTCGCTCGGGGCGCTGGTCGGAATGGTCACGCTCTTCGGCGTGAGCACCCGCAATGCAATCATGATGTTGTCCCACTACGAACACCTCGTTCTAACAGAGGGCGCTCCCTGGAACCTCAGGACCGCCCTGCGCGGGGCGGGCGAGCGCGTGATCCCGGTGATGATGACCGCCATGGTCACGGCCCTGGCCCTGCTTCCAATCGCCCTGAAACCCCAGGCAGCGGGTCAGGAGATCGAGGGCCCGATGGCCATCGTGATCCTCGGCGGACTGATCTCCTCCACCTTCCTGACCCTGGTCCTGCTGCCCTCGATAGCCTTGAAATTCGGACGTTTCAGGCTGCATTCAGCCTGAGCACGAACTCGATCTCGTTCTCCGCCTTTCCCCTCCTGCATTCGAGGGAGCCGCCCATGGAGGTTGCCGCATCGAGACTCAGCGTGAGCCCGATGCCCAGGTGGGCACTCGAATCATGGCGCGAGGCCTCCTGTCGGAAAAGCGGCTCGAACAAACGATCCGGTTCTGCCGGCATCGCATCCACCGCGTTGATGAATGTCATCTCCACCTGCCCCACGCCATGACTCACCCGCACCCGGATCTCACCGGAATGGCGTCCGTGACTCACCGCATTGTCCAGCAGGTTGTTCAGGATCACCCGGATCATGGGCCGGTCACCAAGCACAATCAATCCACTCTTGGGCACCTCCTCCTCGATCAGCAGGCCTCGTTCACGGGCTCGGGCGTAGAAGCGCGACAGGCATTCATGAAGCAACTCCGCCAGATCCACCCTTTCGATCTGATCCGGATCGATGAACCTCCCCGTTCGCGCCAGGGAAGACAGTCGTTGCACCAGCTCCCCCAACTGGAGTGCAGCCCGGTGGCATGTCCGCAAGTGGTTCTCGTAGTCATCCGACTCGCGCTTCCTCGACAAGGCCAGATCGGTCGTCGCCCGCAGGCCTGCGATCGGAGTCCGCAGCTCATGGGCGGCATGACGGACGAAATCGCGCTCGCGTTTCCGCGTTGCCGCCACTCTCGCCAGCAAGCTGTCGAAACCGTTCGCAAGGCCCACCAGCTCCAGCGGCAATCTGCCGGGCACCTCAAGGGCATCATCAAGCTGCTGCTCCGTCCGATTCGCCACCTGGGATGCCAACTGGTCGATCGGCCTCAAGGTCGCCCTCACCACCCGGTCGATCACCAGGAACCCGATTCCGAGGGTGCAGGCGTTGCCGAGAATCAGCACCGATGCGAGCCTCTCCAGGGTCCGGATGTTCGGCTCCTCACTCTGCGCCACCACCAGCGTGTGCGGAAAATCCCTGGTGTTCAGCACCTGATCCCGATGCTTCATCTTCTCCAACTCATCGGCCAGGACGAAGGGAAAGACCCTCAGTCCCAGGGCCCGCGCACGGCTTCCATCGGCCAACCGGATGCTGCGGAACTCCGGAACTCCATTCGGTCCCGTGAAACGCGGTAGGTCCATCTCGTGCATTCCCGGCGAGCGGACAGACGTCCCCTTGGTCTCATCCCAGAACTGGAACAACTCGCCCCCGGGCAGCACCGCCTTCGGCCGGATGCCTTCCCGCCACTCATGAATCACCCCGCCGTTCTCCAGCTCGATCTGCTCCGAGAGCAGCGAGGCCATGCCGATCACGTTGCGATTCAACTCCCGTGCCAGACTTCTCTTCACATGATTGTAAACCACCAGCGAAAGCACCACCAAAAGCACCCCTACGCCAATCCCCGTCCGGATCAACAGGGCCCGGCGAATTGACGGGGCATTCACTCTCCCACCTCCTCCAGAAGATAACCCTGGCCACGGCGCGTCTGGATCAAATCCGGAAGACCTCCCGCGTTCAACTTCTTCCGAAGATACCCGATGTAAACATCCACCGCATTGCTGTTTCCGCCCATCCCATCCTCGAAGACACGCTCCCAGATGTCCATGCGGGCCACGACCTCTCCGGACCGATAGGAAAGATACTCCAGCAAGCGGTATTCGAGGGCTGTTAGATCGATCACTGTTCCTGCCCGTTTCACCGAGCGACGAAGTGGATCAACCTCCAGATCGCCGGTTTTCAGAACCGGACTTCGCTTCCCATAGGTTCTCCGGAGCAAGGCACGCACCCGTGCCAGCACCTCGGCCAGCGGAAAAGGCTTCACCAGATAGTCATCCGCCCCCGCATCCAGTGCTTCCAGTCGATCCTCCAGTCCATCCCGTGCGCTGATCACCAGCACATGGACCGGATGATCCATCGCCCGCAGTTGCCTCAGGATCGTCAGCCCGTCCATCTTCGGCAGCATCAGGTCCAGCAGCACCACATCATACCCGCCGCCCTCCGCCGCCCACAGGCCCTCGTCCCCACTGTCCATCGCATCGACGAGATACCCGGCTTCCCGAAGATACTGGCAGATGCCTTCCCTCAACGGTGCATGGTCCTCGATCACCAACAGGCGCATGTCCTTCTCCTATCAGGCGGATTCCACAAAGGAAAGCGCGTCGATCAACCGCTGCCGCAGCCCGGACGATTTCTCCGCCAGCGCCCGCTGTTCGACCTCATACTCGCGACGTCCCTCCGCGGTTTCGATTTTCACGGGCTCACGACTCCACGCGCTCAGATCATAGGGACTCGCCCGCATGTCCAGGTCCCGCAGCGCCAGGGATTGTTCGAAGCAATCAATCAACAAGTCACTGCCAATCCATGGCATCGCCTTCGACGCCCACTTGTAGAGATCCATGTTCGCATGAATGCACCCCGGCTGCTCATGATCCGGGCGACCATCGAGCGTAGGCTGGAAGCGGTTCATCGTCTGAGCCTCGGGGGCGAAGAACCGGAACGCGTCGAAATGCGAGCACACCAGCGGCCGACTCTCCACCAGCGCATCAATCTCCGCCTGCGGCAATCGCAGCGGCGTCGTCTTCTCATGCCGCACCTGTTGACCGCGATAGACCATCGCCCACTCATGCAGGCCATGGCAGGCAAAGTTCGGCGCGCGATCGCGGGTCGCCACCAACAGGTCCCGCGTCCACTTCAGCCGGCGCCTTTCCTTATCATCTAACAGCCTCGCATCGAGAAACACCGAGCCCTCCTCCATCCGGTAAGGCGACCTCATGAAACGTTCCGGCAACGGCTCCTCCACCTCCAGTTGTATTCCCAGCGGCGCATACCAGTCTTCCAGCTTCGCGAACGAGAACGGATAGTAGGTGAAGAGGAAATCATCGATCGGATGCGGCACCCGCGCCTCGCGGCGTTTTCGCGTCGGCTTCGTCCAGCATTCAGCCCGCTCGCGATGAAGGGCCGCACGCTCCCTCCACTCCACCGCTGGGAGGGTCACCAAAGGATGGGAAAGCATCGTCACGACCGAAATCGAAGCAGATCCCATAGAACCCTGCAAATTCTCCTTGCCAAGTCCCCTGCCCCGCATCTACTTTCCCGCCCCGCGCCGAAAGGTGCGTCAATCAAATCGCGGGATGGAGCAGCCAGGTAGCTCGTCAGGCTCATAACCTGAAGGTCAGAGGTTCAAATCCTCTTCCCGCAACCAATGAAAGGCCTTGGAACTAAAGCAGTTCCAAGGCCTTTCGCCTTTCTAGGAAGAGAGCGTAAGCACGGAGTGTAAGCACTAATTTTTCAGCCTCCGGCTACTGAAGCGCCCGCCATCCATTACAAATCGAGGGCAAAGCTCGATCCAATCCTGAAGGGACTAGGCACCGGCGGCTTGTCAGGCGTGCACCCGTTGTTAATCGGGGAACGCGAACTTTGGGGAGCACCATTGCGCGAGTTGGATTGCGATGTGCGGGTGAACCCAAGTGCCTCGTTCGTGGATGGGAACATCTGATAATGTGACGATTAGCTCATCAGTGCAGATCTGCACTGATGCCGACAGCTCTTCAAGAAATGCTTGAGAGCCCTTTGATCAACGCCAATGCGGAAATCGTTTTCCGGCCGCCTGGCAGAGTGCGGTCGCGTTTACGTAGCCGTCGACTCGGCGCTCATCGACGACAAAAGCGATTCCTGAGCCCCCGCCACCTAGCCTTTCATGCGAACACGTCGGAGTCTGACGACACCCAGTGAGAGAACGAGTCCGCAAACTTCGGGGAGCACCACTGGGCGACCTGCATCGCGACGTGCGGGTGGACCAAGGTTCCCCGCTCGTGGTTGGGAACGTCTGATAGCGTGACGATTAGGTCATCTATGGGAATTCCCATAGATGCTGTCAGAGCCACAAGGAACGCTTTGGCGACCTTCAATTGCCGCCAGTCGGCATACAGTTTTCCGGCCGCCTGGCAGAGGGCAGTCGCGTTGACGTAGCCGTCAGCTTGGCGCTGACCGACGACAAAAGTGAAGCATGAGAATCATCGCCACTCGGCTTTTCCAGCGACCATCTCGGGGCCTAAAGGCAACTATTGCGAAACGGCGACCTCGAACTTCTGTAAGACCATTGAGCCACCTGGATTGCGAACTACTGATTGACCCAGGTGCCTCGTTCTCGGTTGTGAACCTTTGACAATGTGGCGATTACCCCATCTGTGCAGATCTGCATAGATGACGGCAGCGCCTCCTGAAACCCTTCGGCCGCATCCCTTCGAATCTGAAGGGATGACGACAGCGCGTCCAAAAACTCTTCGGCTGCCTTAGCCGCCTACAGTTGAAGTATGATTTCCGTTTGTCTGGCAGTGGGCTCTGGCGTTGAGGTAGCCGTCAGTACGGCACTGATCGACAGCAAAAGGATTCATGAGCCCCTCCATCTGGCTTTTTATGCGAACCCGTCGGAGCATGACGACACCCAGTGGGAGACCGTGCCCGCGAAGTTTAGAGAGCACCATTGCGCGAGCTGGAACGCGACATGCGGGTGAACCCAGATCCCTCGTTCGTTGTTGGGACCTTCTGATATTGTGAAGACTAGGGGGGCAACGACAATTCTCGTTGACCCCGAAAATTCCTCCAAGAAGGCCTTGGTTGTGCCAAGAGCAGTCATTGACCAGCTTCCCGGCAATCTGACAGGACGCGGCCTGCGGCCTGCAGGCACAGAGCCGAGGAGATGGCGCTGCTGGGTGAACCGATGTGCCTCGTTCTTGGTTGAGACCGTTTGATAACGTGAAGATTAAGAGGTCGGCTCAGATGTGAGCCGACGTCGCGAGTTCCTCGATGAAGACTTGGGCAGCCCTCTGGCGGCCTTCCCGGCTGCCTAGCAGAGGGCGGTCGCGTTGACGTCTCTGCTTACGCAACCCTATGAATCCTCAGAGCCTCTTCGTATTCGAGATCAATGTCGAAACCAAGATCCACTGACGGCTGGAGAATCTTCAAGCCCGCGTATTCGAGGCATTTGAGGCGGGCGAGATCGCGGATCGCATGATGGATCCGCTCCCAGTGCCCTTGTTTGGCCCAGAGCCGGAGGTAGTGGTAGCAGGTCTTCAAGTGGGGCAGGTCATTGGGCATCATCCGCCACGCTCCACCTGTTCGGAGAATGTAGAAGATTCCGTTGAGAATACTGCGTCGGGAGTGCTCGCGCGGACGACCCCGCATCGTCAGGGGACTGTGAGGCAAAAGAGGTCGGATGACCTCCCATTCCGAATCGTTGAGGCTGCTTGGGTAGTCGGGCATTCCGAGCTTCTCTCGGATCCAAGAACAAAAGTACAGCCCAACAAGTGTTTGGAGTCATTTTTAGGCAGACTCTGAGGCTTACATTCATTTTCCAACGGCAAGTCGGATAAATCGTTTAGAGGTTGGGCGGGGTTGGGCGGTATGGATTTTTCCCGGTTCTAACTACGACAGGCTGCTAAAACCGCGACCGGGTGCCACCCGCTAAAACTCGGGAAGAACCAGAATTTTTTCTCGCCATGTTCGACTCAAATTTTATTCCATGACGGGGCTTGAAAGGGATGCGGCCAAATCTGGCTCTTCCAAAGTCAAATCGATGCCCTCCCGTATTCTCAGAAAAACATACCCCCCATGCACCCAGTCCGCAAAGGCCGTCCTATCCCGACCCGCTCGCCCTTTGTTCCGATCCTGCTCGGAGTCATCGTCTTCGTCCTTCTACTGGGAGTGGGTTACAAGTTCTTCAGCCATGATCGAGACGAGGTCGGATCAGAAGAAATTTCTTGGTTCAACGACGACGAGGAAGACGGCAATTCCGGCTCAGATGATGAGGAGAAGGCGGAAAACTTGGCGATCTTGAGATCCCTGCAGTCATCCTACCAACGGCATGTCTTGGCCTACCAGATCGCGGAGGATCGATATCTCGAAAGCCTCTGCACCTGGTACTTGACGGCCCTGATGCTGGAGGCTCGCTCCCAGCCCTTCACTTTCGCCAGCGAAATCCCCGCGCACGACTGGGTCGCCTACGTCGATCTGGTCGAGTCGGCGGAGGAGCTATCCAGAAGCCTCAACATCTACCTGAAGGATTGGGCTACGGACGCAGAGAAGAATGAACTCGCCAGCCTGCAAGCCAACGCCAACGGTCATGCGACAATGAACTTCGAGGGCACCGGGAGCCGACTTCAGGACGCCATTGATGCGATGAAGAAGCCACGTTTCAAGGAAGTCGTGAAGGTGACCCCCAACCGCGGAACCCAGCTTCTCACCCAAGGGAAGGACATGATCCTCAACATTTCACCCCAAGTCGTGAAGGAAGCACAATCCGGCTATGAGAACGCAATGTCGCTTTTGAAGAGCATGCGCAGCGTCGTCCCCCTTTCCCAGCAATGAGAAAATCAACCATCTTACCCGGAGTCCTCGCCGTCAAGTTACTGCTACTGATCTCCCTCTCGCTCTCCTTGGATCCTGCAATGGCGGCCGAGAGAGGAAGGCCTAATGCGCCAAAGCCTCAGCGCCCCGAATCCCGGAGTGTCAGGGCGGAGAAGGCCCGGCGCCCGGAGGTGAAGCGCGATCAGCCGACCGTGAAGCCAAAGGCGAAGGAGTCGGTGCAGCCTGCCAAGAAGGACATTACCTTTCGACATGACAAGCGCAGCGGCGAGAGAAAGAATATCGATAATAGAGTGAAAATGCGCGCGGACAAGTCGGCGAAGGAAGCCGTCAAGCCCAAGCAAAAGGTCGAAGCAAAAACCAACCGCCAGAGCACCAGATATTCCTTCAAGGAAACCCCGCTGAAGCAAACCGATAAAGGAACCAGGTCGGTGGACACCTTGAACAAGGCCAAGACTTTCGAGATGACAAAAAGGGCGGTTCGAAAGATGGAACTCGTCCATGAAGCACCCGGCATCAAGCGCTACCAAGGAAAAAACAAGGACTGGATCACGCAGATCCGGACAAAAGAGGGAGATATTGCAGACAAGCACATTCATATTGAGCGGATCAACATGAAGACCAAGAAGGTGACAAAGAACCTTCATCTTTATTGGAATTGATGTGTAGTCGCCCATCTCAACTGATAGCTCACATGCTACGCGTGATGTTGCTTTCTCCCAAAGCGACGCATTTGCGAGAAAATTACGAGAACGACGAAAAACTCGCCATGCTACCCTGACGAGTCGATTCTACCCCATTTTGAGACAAAAAAACATTGAATTAGCTGGAGTATTTGACCACGATTCTTTTGTTTCAGTCCCTGTCCTCGTGTTCCAATTTCCGTTCTACCCCGGCATGACAGAATCCCTCCGCAATGCGACTTTGCGTCGTTTTTGCCCTACTTCGATGAGGGGACGGAGCAGTTTGATGACGATGGAGCGCCAGCCCTCACAGGCTGGTGTGCAACTCGCCGTAATAGTCTTCCATCGCCTCTCGCAAATGCTCCCGAAGGTCTTGTGTTGCTTTCTTCTGTTCCTCATTCCTGATGGTAGTGCCCGGGCAGCGGCATTGCCCGATGAAATTGTCCTGCCCTATCAGAACGATCCGAATTTCATGACCTTCGTCGCTGTGGTCATCAATGAACGGAAGGCCGACAATCCCGCCTCGGCCGTGAAGGTCAAACTCGGGAACTCCGAATCCGACGAAGGTCGGTTCAAGGAAGCCAACCGGATTGCAACGATCCCGGGCAGCTTCATCCGGTCCGATGAAAAGGACGGGAAGGAATGGTTCTACTATCTGGGCAAACACGAGGTCACGGAAAGGCAATGGCAGGCCGTGACCGCAGGAAAATGGCAGACCGGCAGCGAGTCGGCACTCCCGGTCCGGAACGTATCGAAGGCCCAGATGGAACTGTTCGCGGAGCAGTTCACAACTTGGATTACCAAAAGCGAGAGGTGGCCGACCCAGCTCACGAGTCAGAATGACCGGGAACCCGTGCTCCGGCTTCCTACCGCAGCCGAGTGGGAATTCGCAGCTCGCGGGGGGAACAAAGTCCCAGAGAACGTCTTCTACAATCTTTTTCCCTATCCGGATGACCGCCTTAACGACTTCGAGTGGTATGGCCATGCTGACTCGGCCGACGGGAAGGTCAGGGGGGTCATGCTCAAGAAGCCCAATCCCTTGGGATTTCATGACATGGTAGGAAATGTCCGTGAGATGATGGGAGATCTCTACACCTTGGAAGAAAACAGTCTCGGCTGTCAGGTCATGGGATGTGACTACTCTACACCCAAACAGGGCTTCCGTGTGACAAGAATTCCACTTCAGGGAAACAAGGGAGACAACGTCGGATTTCGCCTCCTGTTAGGAGTCACCATCAAGCTCGATCCCAAGGCTCGCAAGGAACAGGAGCAGCAGATCGCCGAGATTTTGGATCAAGCTGAGGATAGACAATCGGCTCTCCGGGGAAAGTCGCGTGCGGATGAGATCAAGCCTGCTGAGCAAGCAAGCCCGAATGAGAAGAAACTCGAGCGCCTGGTCTTGGAGGGCAATGCCAGCCCGGCCGAGATGCTGGCTCTGGGCCGAACTTTCGCCCAAGTGCCGGGCAGGGAAAATGATGCTATCGAACTTTTCAAGCAAGTAGCGGACAAGGGCGAGGGGGAGGACAAAGAGATCGCTTGGGAACTTGTCGAGCGCTCCATCGGGAAACGCGTAGCGGATGATCCGAAGGACTCTTCCACCCACCTAGAGCTGGCCAAAGTGATCCGCGAGCGGAATGGAGATCGCCGCGAAAGGGCCTTGGTGACAGATGAACCCAGAAGGGAACAGCTAACCAAGGTGATATGCGACGAAGAGCGAAGAGCCTTTCAGCAACTTATGCTCGCTGCGGAATTGGGCAGCAAGGAGGCCACCCTCGAAATCGCCAAAAGCTTTTGGGATGGCAGGGGAGCCCTCTGCAACCCGGCGCAGGCAAAGGCAAGGATCGCGAGCTTGGGGGATACCCCTGATGCCGAGGCGTTCTCCGAGAAGATCTCGAACCAAATGGCTGAAGCAAATAAGCTCCTCGACGGCGGGGAGTCGATTACTGCGTTGAAGGTAAAGCGCCTCAGGGGAGCTCTCAAGCTGATCGCCCTGCAACAGTCGGACCCCGTCATCGGAACGATCTCGAGTCTTTTTAGCCAAGCAAATCCCCGCTTCAAGTTCGCCGGGGAAAAGGGTGAAGCCGCTCGCAAGGAGATCTTCGGCCTCTGGCACTTGCTCGCCGAGAGCACCTGCGACTCCGATGCCTTGGTCGAGCTTGGCTACTGCCATCAGAATGGCATCGGCACTGGAGAGAACTTCGATCAGGCACTTGCCTGCTACCAGCGTGCCCAGAACGAAGCGAACCCGATGGGCACATTCTTCGCGGCAGTCGAGTTTCTCAATCGCGGCCGCAATGATCGCAACGTCGCAGCCAAGGGTAAGGACCTTTTGCATGCAGCGGTGGAGCAGGCATGCCCCATCGCCTTTCATCGCATGGGGCTTGCCTATCGTGAAGGCTGGCTGGCCAAGACAGTCGCTTGGGAGACGAATCCGAGGAAAGCTATAGATTTCTACAACGATGCGGCGGAATGCGGAATAGCTAGCGCCTATGGGCAGTTGGGCTTCATCTATTTCAATGGGGTCGATGGAGTCACTCAGGACGGCAAGGAGGCGATTCGTTTGTGGAAAATCGGACGCGAGTTGGGGAATCCGCTTTGTATGAAATATTTGGACCAAGACGAGGTAAAGAAATACATTAGATTAACTAATAAATAGATGAAAAAATTAATTCATAAAGCAAATGTCAGTAAGCAGCTTCCATATCTCCCCGTAGCTTTATTCGTGTTACTCCCGGGTTGTTCAGGCAGTTATAACAGCTCGCCCAACGGAGATATCATTCGGACGGGGGCGCTTATTGCTGCGGGACAAACGGTGATTAACGACGTTGTCAACAACAGGCCAGTAAGCCCCGATACCATTTTTCAAGCGGCGACGATCGTGGTTGCTGGCGAGATCGCAGCAAGCGCCGAGGACCAACGCTACGCAGCCCAAAAAGCTGCGCAATACAAGCGAGCACAAGGTAAATACCGCTATGTTGCTGTGCGGACGCCCAGTTCACGAGGCTCCACAAAACCGGCGGTGGTAATCGTCGACACCAAGACGAACCAGCCGGTGGACAACAATAAGCGTGTCTTGGAGAGCGAACCTAAAACCGGAAAGGCGGTTTACATTAGTGACTTCGAGGTGGAGTACCTCCGGTGAAGTTACGATCTCAGGCACTTAATCTTCATGAGCTATCGGAATTCGAAAGCTTCCTCCCGGAGAGCATACTCCGGGAGGCGGAGCGAATCGGGCTTACGCAGAGCCGGGCGTTATTCCCCGCGCTTGTCCGGTAGCTCGCCGCTGGTCCGCTGGGGTCTATTGATTGCTGGGTTGGCACTTGCCTGGGTGATGGTCAAGCCTGTGGTATCGATCTGGCGGGTGATATTCGGCCAACCAATCTCGCAAACATACGATGATCGCTACCGAGGCAACGAAACTTCAACCCTCGATAAGCTCCCTGTGGAAACTCCTCCCTCGAGGGGCGCAGCAATGCCGCCAATCTCGCCTCGAATCGCCCGCTTCGCTGAAGTTGACCGGTTCGTGGAATCCCTTCCCGAATCCGCCGGCCAATCGCTCGGAACCTTGGTCTCATCCTTGCGGAAAGTCCCCAGCGGCACGCCGGTGCACCAGGTCCGCGCCGCGTTCCTATGGGTCGCGCGCAATATCCGATACGACCTTGCGAGGATGGAAACCACGCAACCGGAAGATGTCCTACGTTATCGCAGCGCGGTCTGCGCCGGCTATGCCCAGCTGGTGCAGGCCCTCTGCAAGGATCTCGGGATTCCTTGCGAGACTATCGCCGGCTTCGTGCCGGAAGGCATGCAGGATACCTTGGGCGGGCGCCACGCATGGAATGCGGTCAAGATCGATGCCCAGTGGTACTTGTTGGATGTGACATGGGCATCGACGGCAAAGGACTACGAAGGCTTCTTCCTGGTGCCTCCGGAAGAATTCATCTTCTCGCATTTTCCCGAGGGCGAACGCTGGCAGTTCCTGGACAAGCCCTGGGCACGGACCAAGTTCGATGCGCTGCCATCCATCAAGCCGCACTTCTTCAAGATGGGCATGCGGTTTCAGAGTCATCTGGCACCATTCCTCAGGAGCAGTGACACGCGGCTAGTGTTCAGGCTGGATCCAGAGCGTCCTCTGGTGCGCCTTATGCCCATGATCTACAAGTCCTCTCGCAAAGCTGCCCTGGACGATTCCATTCAAAAGGAAGTCTTCCGTTCGAATGGCCGGATGCCGGATGATCCGTTGTGGGAGATCAAAATGGACCTGGACCGCCTTCCCGATGACCAGGGGGATTTGATTCTGATCGTCCTTGCAAGTGACACTCCACTCAACACCGGGGAATTTCATGAGGCGGTCAGCTTTCAGATCAAGAGATGAAGCCGGGCCTGGACCCGCCTAACGCCACCGGATCGAATCTGCCGGCTCGATCTTAAGGATCCTCATGGATGTCAGGATCGAAACACAAAAGGAGATCAACATACCGCCCGCCGCGATCCGCGTGAATTGGCCGACAGGCACATCGGGCCGATAGGAAGTCGCCTCCAGAGAAAGGCCGAGATACCGCGGCGCGAGCCACTGGAAGAAACATGACAGCCCGATCGAGAACGAAAGCGCGATCCAGGTGATCGCTGCCGCCTGCAAGACGATGACGAAGACAAGCAATTCCGAAGGAACCCCGTAGAGACGCAGCAAGCCGAACTCCCGCTTCTTTCGTTCGATGGAAATCAGCAGGCCGCCTGCAAGCGCCGACGCCCCACCTCCCACGATGACTAGACTGATGATATCGATCAATTTCCCCAGATTGAAATCCAGGCGCTCGATGCTCTCGATCTCCTCGATCTCAGCGTCAGAGGCGATCCCCTCATTCTCTAGGCTCTCAACCAGACGCGAGACCCCGGATGGAGTCTTGGCGAAGAGACGCAGGCTCTGGTAGCCGCTGCTATCGACGATGAAGATTCCATCTTCAGCCCGGTATTTGACGCCTACGGCTCGCTGACCGCTTCTCACGATCCCGCCCAGCGCGAAGGGAACCATGGCGCTACCCTCCGGAACATGATCGGCAGTCTCAATGGTAACCGGAAAGGAGAGAAGTCCATTCGGCATACCGATCTGTAGCGTCCATGGAGGATCGCCTGCTGCATCCGCTATCTCACGGGGCACGGCAAGGGTCCGTATCCATTCCCCCAGATCGCCTGCCTCCCCTTTTCCAAAGCGTGTCCATTCCGGAAGGGCCGGCGCTCCCTTCAGGAACTCGCCGGGCTGCTCGATCCCGAGGCTCCGGACGGTCAATGATACCGGACCTTTACTGCCCGCAAGAGTGCCTTCAAACGAAGGGTTCGAGACAAGGATGCAGCCGGGGTTCCCGCCCAGCTTCGAAACGACTCGCTTCACGTTTGATGCTGCACCCGGGCGACCCACTGTCTCCAGCAGGAATGCCTTTGAGCCTTCGGCGGGTGTGATCCCGGTAATCTCCAATACCTCGTCAGGCTTTAGCGATGTAAGCTTCGAGAATCCGGTATCGCTCTGCAGCGCATACTTCGCCGACTCCGGAAAATCACTCCGGGTGAGAACCACCAGTTGCGAATAGACCGGTGAAACCTGCTTGTTCCCGCCGGGCCAATCGTATTCCGGCACCGCGAAGCCATACTTGAACAAGCGGATCCGCTCGGTCACTTCGAGCGGAAGCAAGATCGCGGACTTGGCAATAGTACTGCGGGGAACCACGCCGATGACAACCTGCGGACGGGACACGTCACCGCCGGCGCGCTTGACCCTCATCTCCACCCCATCACCCACATTAGCGCGCATTTCCTCCGCCGCCTCTTCACTCAAGACACACTGCCCTTCCAGTGGAACGGGAATCCCGTGCCAACGGAGCAGCGGATCCCCGTCAGCGGTCGCAACGGGATCCACCACCACTCCAGGTCCCTCCGGATTGCTACCGACACGAAGCAGGGTCATCGCATAGGCGGTGCCACGATCAACCTGCACCACGGATGGGATCAGGAAGTCGGTATCCGGATTTGCCTGGTAGCGAGAGAACCAATCCGGACTGAGCAGTCCGGGAATCTGTCGCGGTCGGATCTCTAGGTGCCTTGGATTGTTCCGCAGGTTATCCCGCAGGCCTTCGATGTAGCTGTATTTGAGCTGGGTGAGCAGCAGCAGAGGCGCCACGATTCCTGCCAAGGCCAGTATGGTACACCCGTGTAGGATCCGGTCATGCCTCAGATCCGAGAAAGTCAGTCGGAACATTTCGGCCAAAGCACGTCCCTGGGACTTATTTCTTCGGCTTGGAATTCTTCCCTCTGGTATGACTTGCGGCGTCATCGGGGATCGAGGGAGGGTTGGAGATCCTTGCAGATCGAGACGGTCAGCCCCTTATCGCCTCCTTGCCGGTCGATGTCGAAACCCACGCAACGGTTGGCGATCCCTGCGACTAGACTTGCATGGTGGGTCACCATCACCACGGCGGTCTCCATCGCTGTGGCTAGGGCACGCAACTCTTCGACGATCTCCACGGCGGTCAGTTCGTCGACGGCACCGGTGGGCTCGTCGGCCAACAGCAGGGCTGGCCGGCTGGCCATGGCGCGGACCAGAGCCATCCTCTGGCGCTGGCCCCCGGACAGGAGCGCGGGCTTATAGTCCAAATGCGTGGCAAGCCCCAACCGCTCCACGACCCGCTCGAATTCGCCCAGCCCCGATGGCTTCCCGGAGAGAGCCCGGGTGAGTTCTATGTTGCGGCGACCACTCAAGCAAGAAAGTAAGCCCCCATCCTGCAGCAGGTAGCCGATGCTTTCGCGGCGGACGGATGCCCGCTGTCGTTCGGATGCTTGGTCTAGCTCCAGCAAGCTGCCAGATCCATCAACGATGGCAAGCCTCTCGCAGTGATCCGGCCTGCGGATCAAACCGATCAGATCGAGGAAGGTACTTTTCCCGCAGCCACTCGCACCGACCACCGCGATGAACTCGCCACGCTTCGCTTCGAAGTGGGGAACCAGAAGTTCAAAATTGAACGAGGAACTCGAAAAACGCTTTCGGGCGTTTTCCACCACTAGGACAGTATCTCGTTCCTCCATAGGCTTCGGGCAGACAGGTCAAGGCAACTCGTCGAGCGGATAGGGGGTCACGTATTCGTCTTCTGTGGCATTGTCATGAGTAGGACCCCAGCGCTCCTTTTTTTCATTCAAAATATTCTTCATGAAGCTGACCTTCGCGTCGAACACGTTCCAAAACTCCTCGGCTTTCTCGGGTTCCTCAGCAAGCTCCTCCCAAGTTGTCTCGAGAAGAGGAGAAGGATAGGGCAACTCCCGCGGGGCTCCAAAACTGGCGGCAGGGTCCACCACGCTACGAACGATTTCCTGAACCTTCTTGAACTGTTCCGCTGAATTCTTCCCCTTTGGATCGGCCCTCAGTTGTTCGAATGCCGAAACACAGGCTTCGAGTTGGCCGCGGGTGACAAACACGCAGACTTGGAAGACGGGTAGCTGCCAATTCGCGAGCCCCTTGCTTGAAGCCCATCCCGAAGAGAAGGTGGGAGTCTCCTTGTTCTTGCGATAACTTTCCTCGTCCGCGAGTAATCCTTTCATCTTGGATTCCACATTCCGGAGGAATGTCGGATTCACTTCCGGCAGCCCCTCCGTGGAGTCCCCTACCTTCTCCCGGATCACCCGGATGATCGAAGCGGTGAGATCCTTGAACTGGCTTGCGAACACCGCGCGATCTCCGTTGAGCAAATAAGTCCACTCGCCATCGTCACTCCCATCCGCACCCCGGTTGACAGAAAGCTTCGCAAAGGCATTCTTCAGCTGGAGATGGTACTTGCTGTATTTCGGGGCGGAGATCCCGATCGTCGCAATCGCAACCCGCGACCGGTCCGCCTTACTTCTCAAGCCGCTGATATCGATGCCATCGCGGAACGCCTTTGGCAGCGGCGGCGCGTCGCCAATGAGAATGACCAGCTTCGCAGCTCCCTTGTTCCAGGCAGTCTGGTTCAGCGCATCATTGAGCCCGTCCAGGACCGCCTCCGCATGCTCATCCGGGGTCTCGACGTTCGCTCGCACGGTCTGTAGCCGCGACACGAATTCCTTGGCCGGAAGAAGCGATGGTGTGACGTTCTTGGTCAGATACTTGATGTTGGGCTTCGAGTCCGCGTCTTGGTATGCGACGAATCCGAAGCGGATCCGGGACTTCCCATCTCCCAGTTTTCCAGCCATTGACTCTACCCCCGAAAGCGCCTCGTCAATGAACGGCTGCATCGTTCCACTCGTGTCCATCACGAAGACAATATCCAGATCCGTAGTGGGGGACTTGTTCTCTCCTTTGCTGGTGAGGCTGCTGCCCGCCAGCTTTGCGATTCTAGTCGGAATGCCTTCCACCTCGAATTGATCCGCCCGGAGGATTGGCATCACGTAAAAGGTCTCGAAGACCTCCGGTGCCACATCGGGCTCGATCGCGACCAGAGGAAAATCCTTCGGGGCTGGCTGGTGTTCCAGAAATACCCGCCGTCCCTCTTGATAGAGACGATTGTAGTCGGCGCTCCGGTTTGCCGGAGCGCTCTTCAGGATCGACTGAAGCTGGCTCGAATTGCCGAAAACCAGCAGCTTGTCGCGATGCGCCCCGTTGGAAAAATTTGCCACCAGCCGGTGAAGCTGCGGCAGCACATCCTCCTCCTTCATCCAGCCTAGGGGTTTTGCTCCTCCCTTGGGGGAAGTCTCCCCAACCCGATACCAGCGCCCGCCGCTGTCGGAATCCCTAGTATCCAGAATGGCATAGCTGGAAAACGGTGGAACGTTGTCATCCACCGCTGGAGCTTTCTCTTCCGGGCTGGAAAGGATTCGCGCCATGGGCCGCGTCCAAACGAATGCGGGTTCGTCGCTTTGCGGCGGCTTGTTTTCTTTATTGCCGTTGTCGGACTTGATTGGCTCCTCATCTTTTTTTGCCATGGTATCTGCCTTGAGAACCACAGGCAGATCAAGTTTCCCTCGTTTCGGGTCATTGGAGGAAAGGGTGATCTTGCCCTCAAGATCACCAGCGACGTCAGAACGGCTCGTGGACACCGTAATGGCAACCTTCCCCCCGGGTTGCAAGTCGAAGCGGGATGGCATGAGCGTCATCCAGTCACCACTGGCGCTCGCCGTCCCGCTCAGCAGGGCTTTTCCTGTATTGGAGATGAAGAAGACTCCTTGAGGCGTCCCGCTAGTCAGGACCAGTTGATTTGGCGTGGCCGAGAGCGCGGGATTCTTTTTCGGCATCAGGAATGCAGCCCCGCCACCCAGGCACAAAAGCAGCAACAAGATTAGTAACAGGCCCTTCCGCCCGCCCGGCTTGCGCTCCCCATACTGGCCTCTTCGACGGCTCTTCGCCGAGCCCACCGGTTCCAGCTCTTCCAGTTTGTCTCCCTTGTTGCATAGCGGGCAGACAGGATCGTCCAACTCAGCACCCCTGAGCACGAAGGGCGCATAGGCAGGGTTTTGGATACAGTCGAATCGCTTGCAGCGATATTCCATGCCGGGTTCCTCCCCCTCACTACGGGGGATCTCTTGCGCCTCATTGGGAGGAGGTGGAGAGTTCGCACCTCCACGCCCACGGCGAAAGGATACGGGCTTGTCTTTGGAGCGGTCGGAGTCGGACATAGCGGAAGGTGAGGAAGAGAGTAAAGGTTGTTTCGGATCGGACTATCGCCGGGCTCCATACTGTTCGGTGAGGCGGTTGTAGCTCGCTTCAAACTCGCTTTTGTCTTGAATCGACAGGGTGCGATCATCCACGATTTGGTCCATCTGCTCGATCACGCAGGTGATGAGTTGCTGCTTCCGCTCCTCGCTGGGTTTGGTTCCTCCATTCTGCAAGAAGAGTGGAAGCGCAGTAGAGACGGCCGCTTTGAGCGCCGAGAAACGCGCAGGGGTTAGCTCATCGAGGAATGTTGCGATATCCTTGCCCCATTCGTGCCGCTTCTTTCTTCCGTGGACATCTGTTTCCTCCCAAGAGAGTCCGCCATCTTGCTGAATCACGCCGCAGCCTAGCCCCACGAGGAGAAGCTGGCATCCAAAGCGCCGAACCTCCTTAGACGAAAGAGCATAGAGGCGGGGGAAGTTCGTGCCATCTCCCTCGGTATGCAGGAACATGGCATCTAGCTTGCCTCCCGCGCTTTCCAGAAGTGTCGAGTATTGGTCTCGCAAGAAGGAAACTCGCTCCACACAACGCAATGGCATCATGTTCGTCAATGAAACGAGTACGACTTCGTTGCTGTTCGCCGAGTTGGGAACGAAGCACATATCACCGGCACCATTCGGCAATGCGGCGCGAAGGGCATTCTGTAGTTGGGTAACGTCCTTCTGAGCGTCATCACCGAAGCCCTTGCCGATCACTGAGACCGAACGGCGGATGATACTAGCGCGGTCGGGGTTAGCCTCTCCATTTTGGCGCTCTGTGTCGTTGAGCCCGCCCAAGGTTGTTGCTTGGGGAACCAGCCGTCTAGCTAGTTCCGCCTGCTGGGCAGGGGTCCGGAACGAGTGGAGCAGTCTGGCCACGAGATCCACGCCGAAAAGGCGGTCCTCATTGTTTTGCAAGACAGCATCGTGATCGATGCGACTCTGTTCACTGCAAACTTCGGCCATCAGGCCCGCGAGAGCTCCTTTTCCCAAGTTGTTGTTGAAGCTCTTGAAACTGGGGCGGTCTGTGCCGAACCCAAGCCGTTCCTTCATCTTCTCTCGCAGCACCCCACACTGTTTGCCCATCAGGATTTCGTCCACGCGAAGCCGGCCCGTCAGGCGCCTGACGGACGGGGCGCTGTAGTATTTGACATACAGTTTTGCAAAATCCGGATCCTCTCCTTCGGTGCACCGCATTTTGAGTTCTTCCTCGAATTCGACGAACAGATTGTTCATCGAAGCGACCATCAGCCCAATCTGCTCGTTGAGCGTGTCGATCTGGCTTATGAGAATCGGAATGAGCGCTCCCGCATAGTCATAGCCCACGCTCTTGGTCTTGGCCTCCAGATAGTCTTCCAGTGCCTGCTTGTGCTCTTCGAAGAGGGTGTGGCGACGGTTGAACGGATCGAACATCCAGACCTTCGAGTATTCCGTTTCGATCTCCTTTAGCGCCTCATCAAGTTCCTTAACGAGTTTGCGCTGCGCTTCCGCCTTTTCTAGGCACTTGGCTTGCCGTAATCCGAGTTCATCACGGATCACCTCTACGATTCCGGCAAAAGCTGCGTTCTCAGCCCTGGACCCCGCAATCTCGGTGAGGGACAGCTTGCCATCGAGCAGTTCGGCCAGCAGATAGGTCTCTAGCAATTGCACGATTTCGCGAGCTTCCAACGCGATGGTGTTGACCTTCTGACCGTAGAAGGTTCCGAGGCCGTCCCCGCGGTACTCTTTCTCGATCTGATCGGTAACCATGGCTCGCAGCTCGGTGAGCCAGAATTTCTTATCGACCTCATTAACCACATCTTCCACGGAGTGGTCCAGAAAGGCCTGCCAGTATTCCTCGATCGGCAGCCAATTCTTCTTCACGTCGACTTCCAATACGGGCCTTGAGAGAATCAAATGGTCCCAACTGCAGCGGAATCTGGCCAGTGACTCTTCCTTCCGGCACGCCGAGAAGTCGTTGTTCCGCACGTTATCTAGGAAACCGAACTGGGGGGACCAGTGGTTGAAGCGCAGTTGCCTGACGGCCTCCTGCGCGTAGGAATAGGTGAGGAATTCTAGGATCTCCCCTTCGGGAATAGCGATCCGTTTGATGCCGAAGGTGAGGAAACGGACGCTTCGCTCCGCAGGCGGCTTCGGGCCGTTGGGTCCACTCCGCGGCTCGGTATCCGGCAGACCATTTTCCGAGTTTTCGGCACGGACCATAACACTCCAGGAACTCGCATCTCCCACGGCCCCGATTTTCTGGTACAGGTAACCGGCGAGTAGCGAGGGGACATCGTCCGGATGATAGCTGGTGCCGCCGCCTTCCGTTTGGTTGGTGAAAACGTAACAGCCGTTAAACGGAACAAATTCGCCAAGTTCGAACGCCCGGCTTCCCGCCACGTTGTGCGGAAGATAGCGACCGACACTCATAGCATTTAGTTCAACCAGCGCAGCATAGCCGTTCGCGAAATAGTAGCGTTCGACCCGGCTCTTTGGAGGATTAGTCTCCGGCAGATAGCAGTAAACCAAAATCCGGTCGCGCAGGGATGCCCCCCGGGTCGCGATGAAACGGCCGATCTGGGCGACGGCATCGACCACCGAACCGCTGCCGGTGCCTCCGGCCAAGCCGCAGACCACATGGAAGGTAACGCCCGAGTTGCCAGCCTCGCCTTGGTTCACGCCCGTCACCAATTCGTTATATTGGGCCGCAATCGCGTCATTGAAAAGGCCAACATTGTGGGCAAACAAGAGTCTTCCTAAGCGGCGTCTCTGGCCGCCCGCGGCCTTCAAGCCTTGCACCGAACCCAAGTAGTCCAGCCACAGGCTTCGAGGCCCGAGCCACGGTGCTATGCCGGGATAAGCGGAGGCATTCTCCACAATCGCCAACAGGTCGGGAACTCCGATGTTCAATCGCGAACTCTGCGGGAGCTGGATCGATCTACCCAGAACCTGCCAGTCCGAAACGTTGTCGATGTCATCCTGGCTCGAATCCACATACAAGAACTGCATTCGCACCCCCGGAACCGTGGTCGTCCCGTGCCGACGGAATAGATCCTTGCGAAATTCGCGCAGCACCTTGCCACCGGTGCCACCCAGGCCGATCACGATATGGTTTTTAAAATGCACGGGAGCGATGTTAGGGATATTATCAGGCATGCGGGAAGTGGAGTTAGGTTAAAAAGGAGAAGGTGAGAATACGCTCGGATTCAATTTCGGTTGGGGGGATCAAGAAACTCGGGTACGCCGGCGTGTCGATTTCGGAGCGGCAGGCGAAGACCGGCCGGACTTCCGCGTCCCGGCGACCCCAGTCCGGATCTGTAGGTATGAGACGAGGCCGGAAATCACTCCGGGTAATGCGATGGCCAGAATGCCACAAGAGACGCTGACGATGCGGGTCCAATGAGCCAGTTCGCTTATTTGCGGCTCCAACCGCTCTTTGATGATTCCTCCGATCTCACCGCTCATCCAGCCATAATGAACAGCCCCCACGACGCTCTTCGATTGTTCTGCCAGATAACTTTGGGTGTAGGCTTGGAGACTGGCATTGTCATCGACAGGGAGCCTGCTTCCCAGAAATGGATTCATGCTACGAAACTCCTCGACGCATTTGGAGTAGGCGAAAGCCAAGCTAACATTCAGCGCCCCGGGCTCGTCGACTCTATTTGATGACTCCGTCTGTTTGAAACCGGCATCGATCAATGCCTTGCGGCTCTCCAAAAACAAACGGACGGACCAAGGGATCTGGGCTTGGCCTTCTATCTTTTTGTCCATGCCGTCCATGCTTTGGGCGATTCTACGTAGGCTGTCATCAACTTCAACTTTCCCATCAGCAAGATGAGTCCTCCACCTTTCGACTCTATTGCTCATGGCCTGATCAAGGTTTGAAGATCCGGGCCATAGCAGCACGCAGTAGGCAGAAATCGCGGAAGCAATCAGGAAGCTGACCAAATGCAATGGCGTGAAACGGTAGTGCCGGTTCCAAAGACGGCAAAACGCTCCGCACGCGTAGAAGGCAAGCACCGCCGCCACAAGCCCCCCCCCGAGCCAGGAGGAGAGGTGGGAGATACCCGTCTTCAATGAAAGTAGGATTGCTTCGTTCAGCAGGGAGACAAGATCGGAGAAACTTTGCATGGGGAGAAATTCGTGGGTCTAAACTTGGGGGCTTACTCTTCTTTGAGTGCGTCGTCAGCGGGGTTTTCGGAAGCGTTTCTCAGGCTGGTGACCTCGCTCCCCTTCTCGGTGCTGCGGGGATCGGTTCCGTCGCGGAATTCCTCGCGGTTGTCGTGGCCGTCCTCATCTGGGTCGGCCTCCGGGGACGCTTGGGAGTCGGCCTCGGAACCTTGGCCGAATTCGGACTCCCTCCAATCGGCATATCCTGCAGGCTCGTCGTTTTCCCGGGAGGAATTCTGTCCGCCGTCGAAGGGCTCGGCCCCGTTTTCGACCAAGGCCTCCTCGCGAAGACTCACGGCTTCCACCGGCATTTCCAATTCACTTGGTGAAGCCCCTTGCGGCAATTCGTCAGGTGCCTTCCCGCCCTCCCCGACCTCCTCAGTTTGGGGAGCCTCGACCTGCTGACTCTTGGCAGCGGCGTCGTTGACTTCCAGTGGGTCCAGGCTGTCACTCTTGCTCTTCGGCACTTCGTGAGCGCCAGGTGAACCCGGGTCGTCGCCATCCGACTCCGGCATGTAGCGGTCCGTGTAGGCGTGATTGCCATAGACCTCCGTCGCAAACTCTTGAAACCCAGAATTCGAATCCGGGGAGTTCCCAGCTTCCAAGGTCCCGGCAATGGCCCCTAGGCCTGAATCCTCGGTCATTGCCTGGTCCATGCGGTCCTTGACTCGCGCACCTTGATCGACCTCTTGAGCGAAGGCGAAGGCCTCATGGGGAGACTGGAAACCCGCCTCGTAAGTCGATGGATCCGGCGGGCTCTTGAACCCCTGGACGGAACCGTCTTCACCGATATTGAATTGGAGCGAGTCTCCGTCGGAAAATCTCACCTCAAAGGAACTGTGCGGATCTTCCGAAGCTTCCGTGATCGCTTCGGCAGGATTTCCCGCCGGTTCCAGCGCGAGAAGTTCTGCTTGCTCGGGAGAACCATTCACTTCAGTTCCTGCCTTGAAATCGCTTTCGGCTTTCTCTGGCTCCTCTGGTTTCCCTTCTAACACGTCGAACCGCGACTCACCAAGGTTTTCGAGCTGCGCATCCTCAAGGAAGCCTTGGGATTCCGCAGGCATCCGCAGATCGTTCAAGGCCCCCCCGGGCTGGCCGTCCTGTTCTGGCCGTCCAGACTGCTCTTCCGCAAATTTGTCGATTTGAGGCTCGGCTCGGTTTTCAGTTTGCCCCTGCTCGTTGACCGGCCTGTCGTCCCCAGTGCCTGTCATTTCCTCCAAAGTGTCGTTTTGAGCTTCGCCGCGATACTCGCCTTGTTCTTGTTCACTTGGATTGTTGTCGGGACCGGCTTCTCCACTGCCCTTTCCTTCCATGGCATCCACTTGGGATTCATTGCGGTTTTCGAGTTGTGCTTCCTCACGGAGGCCCTGAGCTTCCGCAGGCATCCGCAAGTCGCCCAACGATTCTCCTCCGCCCGATCCGCCACCGGAGTCCGTGGTTTGCTTGGATTCGGACAGCGCTATTCTTCCGGCATCCGGATGTTCGGTTTCGGTCTCTCGGGAGAATTCCATCATGGTCGTGTGGGGTGGAAGACAGGAGGAATTCAGTTCAGTGGAAGTAGCTGCGAGTCCGGCGCTCGCCGCTGGAACTCTCATGGGACTCTTTGCCCAGTCTGACTTGGCGATCATCGCCGAGATCCTCGTGGCCGGCCACCCAGCCCTTCGGCTGGGTATCGATATCGCGGAAGCTGAGGCTTCCCTCGCCATCCACCACCGCGACCCGTGTGGCGTAGCCATTCTCGATCATCTTCCCGAGCACTTCGTCGATACGATCGCCACAGGCTTCAGCCAGTCTTGACGGCTGCGACTCGTTCTCCCGCATGAAGGTCCAATCCATCGAGGACTGCTGCCCGTCATGGGTGGCCTTCAACTGATTCTCTCCGACCTTGCCATCGCTCCGGAATTTCGTTTCAATCAGGATTACTTCGCCGTCCTTCATCCAGACAGAGTCGATGCCCTGCGGTTTCTCGTGGCTTCCCACGGGCTCGAATCCCTCATTCTCCATGGCCTCAGCAGTGAGTTTCTCACCAAATTCGCCTTTCTCTGCGGAACTCATCTCGGAGACTGGCTTCGTCGGCAGATCGATCGCTTCCCTCTCATGCTCAGGCCCGTTGACAGGTTCGGACTCTTGGCAGATTGCTTCTGCCGGATCTGGGATTTTCCGGGCTTCAGGAAGCAGCCCCAGTTCCTCAGAAGATGCGTCGTCGGACTCAGCTGGGACCGGCCGCAAATCGGTCGACTGTTCAGGCCGTGATCCGGATGGAATCTCTCCAGCGGCACCTTCGCCGCGCGCCTCCTTCTTGTCGTCCGTCTCCGGTAAATCCTTCCCGTCTTCGATCTCTTTCATGCTGAGGGGCTTGTTGGAATGTCGTCTTGATTTCTGCTGGAGAGTCTTTCACTTGCCTGCTCAAAGAGATCGCGGTGCCGGGGAGTCAAACGTCTGCCAGACTCCCCCACGGCAGCCATGCTTGTAAGCTTCTCCCAAGCGGAGGTAAAGACCAACCAACCGAATTCTTTCTTTATCCCATTCTTCTTCGAAGCGATGATCACCGCTTTCTCCCAGAAAGAGTCCAGGCTCATTCCAGCTGCTCTCCTGGCCTTGGGGCTGACATTGCGATACCAGTCGATCCACTCCCGCAGAGGGAGTGTCTCGCGGAACGGACTCATATAGTCCCGTAATTCATCATCCCCTATATCCCGTCCGAAGCCCTTTCCAGGAGGATTGTCTCCATCGAAGTATGGTTCCACCTTGATGAATCCGGCTTTCTCCCGCCCCGTCCAGAATACTGCGGCATGGCCTACCTGTAGTTTACCGAGGAACTTCACCTGATCGTCGTCCATGATCATCGCCGTGGCGATAGTGTCGCGGTCGTGACCGTCCCGCAGTTGATGGGCGATCTGGAGGTTCGTATTCCGAATGGCATCACGCGCGAGCTTTTGCGGGCTTTGGTCAGCAATGATGATACCCTCTCCCAGCGAGCGGATCTCGGCCAACATGGCGCAAAAAGTGGACACAGCCTTGGCCCGGGTATCCGCCTGCGACTCACTGCCAGAGCCGCCGCCCACCTCTTCGAGGATATTGTGGGCCTCCTCCACCATCGTGATGTGCTGCAGTCCCCGCCGACCTGCCTTGTTGATCTCACGATACTCGCGCAACAGCGTGAGCACGAACATCACCGTCATCGCCTTGTCATCGAGATTCAGATCGTTCATCTCGAGCACCACCGGTTCGTTGAAGAGGATCTCCGGCGAGGGGTCACAGGCTTGGACATCAAACATCAATCCCTTGCTGCCCATCAGCAGCGGGCGGAATCGCCCAATTAAGGCAGCCTCCACATTGGCAAGCACCTCGCCCCGGTAACCGCGCTCCTTTATCACCTCGCCAATCGCATCGACAAAGGTCCGAAGCGTCGGAAACGGATGAGGAGGCGGTCGATCGAGCGGGCACGCGGACTGGAGCGGCCATCCATGATTCTCATAAACGCGAAACAGTGCCTCATAAATCACCGAACTCGAAGGCCCCACCGGCGGAACTGCGGCTTCAAAGCAAACCTGCAAGCGCGCGATGTGTGCTTCGACCCTGACTCCCGGCAGCAGTTGGAAGGGATTCAGGCGGAAGGGAACGCAGCCATCGTTGCCCAGCGTGTAGACCCGAACTACACGACCGCTGGCACGGATTGCATCCACAGTGGTGAAACCGCGATATTCCTGCTTCGCGGATTCCAACACCAGCCATGGCACACCATGGTCCACCAGCAGTTGGTGAAGCAAGCGCAGGCAGGTCACAGTTTTTCCAGAGCCGGTGAATCCCACGATGAGAGCATGGCGGGTCAGGTGATCCACAGGAAGACAGGCGATTCCCCCCGAGGAGTTCCGGCCGAGGATGATGCTTCGTTGCCCCGGAGGCGGCTCGTCCCGGATCGGTCCTTCGTGATAGTCCGGTGGGAACTGTCGCACCTCGATCCCCGGCACCCCCCCCCGCACGCTCACCGGGAAGCGGAAGAGAGTTGCGGCCCCCCGCGCATCGGTGAGCAGTTGTAGCCGGACATCAAGATCCACGGGTGCGTGTTCCCGCAGGTCGATCTGGTCGTAGAGCGCGGGATTCTCGGTGCCACTTCCGATTTCATGGATGTCAAAACAAGGCGACAGCCCCACGGGATATCCCGGGCCACCATTCTCGGTATTCGGGTCCATCACGCATGCGGCAAGGGATGCCACGAGCGATCGTGCGACATCTTCCCGCCCACCGGCCGCTGCCACTTGAGCAAGAGTCAGGAAGGAGTTCGGTGCGAGTCGCTGCAAATGGCTAGAATAGATTCCCCCCGCGATGCCGGACGCCACATCAACCCGATTGCTAGAGCCTCGTTGGCCGATCCCGGCTTCCGTCTGAATCCCTTGCGATTGAGCTGCAGATGCAAGCATCGCCAGCACCTTCATCTCATGTCCAGGCATCTCCACCGGAGCCAGATAGATACTGAGAACCGTCTTCACTGGCTGCGCGATCAGCAGCTCCATCGGTGTGATGAAGCTTCCACTAGGCCCTTGCCACGGAAACACCACCGGTGGCTCTTCTGGCATGGCAGAGGCATCCCCTACCACTTCCCGGAAGCGCATGTCCCGTCGCAGATGGGGAGGGAAGGTCCACATGCCGGTGCCGACCAGTTGTGAGCGGTCGAGAAAAAATGGGTCGTCCAGCTTGCTCTTGGCCTGGAAAATCTCCTCAGGAAGCAGATAATTGTCGGTGGCACGGATCAAGCGGTGGCTGAGCAGTGAGGCTTCCAGGCAGCGCTTGAGTGTTTCTTGATCAATCCCTTGGCGGGCCACTGCCACGAAGAGACACTCTATCGCCCCCTTCTCGCTGATGTAGCGCAACGCGAATGATGCCCGCTCGTTCCACACCCACAGCCCAGCGACAAACTGGATCCAGCGAGCCGCGTGCTCCCTCAATCGCGAGCTTTCCGCCTCGCCTGCGAGCGTGTGGTCGGCGAGGAAATCCGGAAGGGGGGAGAGCTTGAAGACGGTCATCTGGGAGAGGTCGAGAAAGTTTACTTCGGCTAGAATTGCGTGATGGTCCTTACTCCGAAATCCTTCTCCAGTATCCGGCGCAAGCCCGCATCGACGCCGGCCACCTCTGAATTGACGTAACCATTGAAATCCGCAACGCTCGGCCAACCGACTAGCTTCGAAACAAAATCGAAGGTGCTCGGGGGAATGAACGCGACCAGCACCCAGATCGCAGCCAGAATGATGGCCGGAGGACCGGAGATATGCATCAGGAATAACTTCGGATCCTCGCGCAACACGTCTATGATATCCATCGGTTCCGCCATCCGGACGAAATCACCCGACGCCGAATCGTATCGATATCCCGATTTGATGGCCTCCAGAAAGATACCGGGATCAGTAGGGCTTTGCTTCCTTGCATACTCCAATAGCAGCGAGTGGCTTTGTCCGGTCTTTTGGAAATAAAGACCGTAGAAAAACAGGAACAGCCCTGCAACAAGCATCCCCCGGATCATCCAGTGCAGCCATTTCAAGCTGGTCCGTGCTGTGGCCGCCAATCTTACGAACATGTCTTCTCCCTTGCGCCGCAGGTAAATGGTGGTCCCGACCTGATGGCCGGGATTCTCCTCCGACACCACGACGAATGCGGCCAATTGTCCTTTTCTTCGCGGATACTTGGCGTCGCTATAGACCCGGGGGGCGGATTCGTCCTCATCGTCCGCTTCTTCGGAAAAAACCTCACAGATTCGCATCGCTACTGACTCCAAGTCCGCTCCCAGCCCATCGGCGAGAAACTCCCGCGACAGTCCTGGGGCCGTTTTCCAATTGCCTTCAAATCGAAAGGGGAGGATATCGGAATTCATATTCTACAATCAGTATAATTGAGGTGCCCCTTTCCTATCAAATCAGTTGACGGGCCTAATTTGAGCCGAAACCCCACAGAAAACCCCGAACTGCCCCATCATGCCTTCCGAGCAGATATTCAGCTTTGCCCACCACCGCTTCCAGATAGGGTTCGAAGGGTGGCGGCGGGGGAGATAACCCATTCCCGGGTTCCAGGATGGAGGAAATCTGCTTTTCGAACTCGAGTTGGATTTTTTCCGCCTCGAGATTATATCCGTCCCGTGCGCTCTTGTAGCTCGCCGCACTGGAATCTACGGACACCAAGGTGTCCATGATCTGACTAGTCGGAACTTCGACTGTTTTAGGCCTCACTATGGACGAAGCATCTTCGCCCATTATGGAGCTCAGCTCTCCGGATACGGCATTCGCATAGTCCCGTTGTTGGCGGTAGGCATTCATCTCGATCTTGTGAGTGCGATCCACCGCCTGCGCGTTGCCCCACGCCGTAATGTAACTGTTCGCAGGGCCAAACAGGCTCTGTCGCGCGATCGCCAACTGTTGATCGCGAATCCTGACGAGTCGCTCAAGCTGCGGCGGAACCGCCCCTGGCCCACTGTTCATCCCTGATATATCTTGGATTCCCGCAGGATTCCTGATTGAACACCAGAGCCACCAAGCCCCGATCGCGAGGATGCATAATCCTATCGCACCGAAAGCAAAAATCCTCAGATAGACACCAGAGTGGGTGTTACGACCGAGCCGACCATGTCTGACAGCCAGATTGGAATTTTTGCGCCGACTCTCGTATTTCTGACCCAGCATCACGGTTTTGAAGATGGCAGGAACGTTTCGATGCCGTCAAGTTGATTCGTCTGTATCTAGCAGCCTGTCGGACTTGATTCCAGTCTGACATGGATTGTCTGGCGGCTCGCTGGATGAATGGTTGGACGGTCGATTCTCGCCAGTTTGGGGCGCGGCGTGGATCGCGACGTGCGGGTGGACACAAGTGCCTCGTTCGTGGATGGGAACGTTTGATAATGTAACGGTTAAAGCATCTGCGGGAATTCCCGCAGATGCCGACAGCTCTGCAAGAAAGGCTTTGGTAGTCGCTAACCGGTGGAAATCGTTGACCCTCTTCCCGGCCGCCTGGCAGAGGGCGGTCGCTTTGACCCATCCGGCGAATTTCCACCGAGCGACGACATAGATCAACCAAGCCTAAGCGGCCATTGGGTTGGGAACGTCTGATAATGTGACGATCAGGTCTTCTGCGTGAATTCGCGCAGATGGCGAAAGTTCCTCCAAGAAGGTCTTGGTTGTGCCAAGAGCAGTCATTGACCCGCTTCCCGGCGATCTGACAGGAGGCGGCCTGCGGGCACAGAGCCGAGGTGATCGCGCTGCTCGGTGGACCCATTTGCCCCGTTCGTGGATGGGAACTTCTGATAGTGAGGTGGTTAATGCGTCTATGGGAATTCCCATAGACGTCGTCAGAGCCTCAATGAACGCTTTGGCGACCTTCAATCGCCGCCAGTCGGCATGTAGCTTCCAGGCCGCCTGGCAAAGCGCGGTCGCGTTGACGTAACCTTCAGCTTACGCGCCCCGATGAACCCTCAGCGCCTCCTCGTATTCAGCCGTGATGTCGAAGCCGAGATCCACCGAGGGGTCGATGATCTTGAAGCCGACGTATTCGAGACACAGCAGCTTCAGACCGGAGAACGTCCCGGGCAATGAGGTCAGCGTGTGGCGCTCGGCAGGATCGCTCACGTTCAGCCCCTTGGCTCCGAGCATTGCGATTTCGAAGGTGATCTTCTGCAGCTTGGGACCGGTCATGTCCTTGAAGATCCTTAGCGCTTCAAGGCAATGATCGACCGCCTCCTGACGAAGCGTTCCACCCTTCTCCCGGAACGTATCGCTGGTGATCCGATTCAAGCCCGTTTCTGCGACTTCGGAAATCCTGCCACCGGGATCCAAGGAAATGACTTTCCGATAGAAGACGGCAGATTCCTTTCCTGACCCGCTTTCCTCCAGGTTCATAGCAAGGTTCAGCCAGACCTGGGGATCTTGAGGAAGCAGCATGCTGGCCAACATGAGGTGCTCTTTCCCCTCCTGATGCTGCCCCAGTCGTGAAAGGGCGGCCCCGAGGTTCTTCCGGGCGTGTCCGTCGTTCGGATCGTGACGAATGGCTTCCCGGAGGGAGACAATGGAGTTCTCCCAATCACCAGCGCGGGCTTGGGCCACCCCAAGAGCCACCCAGCCGCCTTTGAAGGTCGGGTGCTTGGCCACCAGCCTCAGCAGCAGCTTCAGCCCTTCCTGAGCGTCCTGGCCCTCATTGCGGTCCCCCAGCGCCATGCCAAGATTGAAGAGGGCGGACGCGTCCTCAGGATTTCGCTCCAGCGCTTTCTGGAGGAAGCTGATCCCCTTCCCTGCCTCTCCTTGCTTGATCAAGCCCACGCCCTGATCGACGAGCGTGACCCCGGCCTCCGCGTCGATCCAGCGGATGATGATTCGCTCGTCCGTCACCACCACTTCCGCCGCTCCGCTTTGCCCGGAGAGCTGCTTGATGAAATACTGCTCCACGGCCCTGCGGAACTCTTCGCCCTGAAGATCCCGTTCCGCTTCCGGCAGTTCGTGCCGGTCGAACTCTGCCAGCGGCAAATGAACGTCGTGTGGGGTGTCGGGCATCAGATCAGGAAAAGCTGTGAAGTCGGAAACGGATCGAGTCGGAGAGCCCCAGCACGCCGGCCCAGCCTTCGATGAGCTTGCGGTCCGAGCGAGGATCGTCCGGCACGGTGTCCAGAACTGCCGCCAGTTCCTCGGCACGAGTTCGGTAGCCCAGAGCGACAAATGGCAGGTTGAAACGTGGCTCGTTCAGTTCCTTAGCCCAGAAGCTCGCGAAGACCGCATTCATCGCGGAGTTCGTGTTCACCAGTGGCCTAGGAAACTTCCGGCGGATCTCCGGGTCCAGGGAACGTTCGTTTTCGGAAAGCTGGGAGCGGATTTCCTCTACCTGCTGCGAGCCTAGGCCCGGGAGATGATCGAGGATCCAGCGGTCGATCCGCATCCCGATTGAGTAGGTCCTCAGCTGGGAAATGATCTGGCCGACCATCAGGTTCGCCAGTCCGGGAGGACTCGA
Organism: Verrucomicrobiaceae bacterium; assembly: GCA_027485995.1. Taxonomy (GTDB): domain Bacteria; phylum Verrucomicrobiota; class Verrucomicrobiia; order Verrucomicrobiales; family Akkermansiaceae; genus Luteolibacter. Next base: position 1,891 of record JAIXPW010000001.1, on the reverse strand, counting down.
TTCCAGCCCCATCGCCTTGATGCAGGCCGCGTGCTCCACTTCAGTCGTGATCACATCCCAGCGCTCTTCCAGCGAACATGCATACATCCGGATCAGGAAAAGCAGTTGGCTCGCCACGAGGTAGTCGAGAGTCGCCACACCCGGCCGGTATCGCACCCAGTTCGCAGGCGATCCAGCACGCGCCGGAGAGGCGGTTGCCCGGGAATTCAGCGTAGGCTCCTCCGCCACGTGAACGGGCAGGCCCGAGAGCTGTTCCACCTCGGCAATGAGTTGTTGGACTTCCGGAGAAAATGACATGGTTCAGCGGCGGATATCAGAGGGACCGCTCGTAGCGAAACCCGCCCAGAGGCTGACAGCACCGCTTGCCCCTGCGCAAGCGCTCCTTGGCACCCGCATGCAACGAGCGGCGGCTGGATTCGCTGGCATTTCCCGCCTCTCAGAGGTAGCTCTGCGCCGTGAAGAGAAACCGCCGGCCGCAGCCACCCGAACGCCTTCAGGCCCTCGCCTCCCAGGCAGCGGACTACGCGCTCCACATAATGCGGACCACCGGCGCTGTTCCTCCCACCGTCATCGCGGACACCGATGAAGGCTACGTCTTCTGCATGCCGAATGAGTTGGCGGATGAAGCGGCCAAGGATCGCTTCGCTGAAGTCGCCAAGCTCTTCGCCATCGGTTACCACGCCCGGGCCTTGGTCATGGTCGTGGAGTCCTGGGTCAGGATGGCCAGTGACAATGGGCACCTCGATCCCAGCATCCGCCCGTCCGAGGCCTCCGACCGAAAGGAGATGGTCGCCCTCCTCCTTGAGGATCACACAGCATCCGGCACCACCCTGATTCCGATCCTTCGCGATGAGAGCGGGGCCTTTACCGACCTTGGCCAGCCTTCCGTCTTGGATTTCGGCAGCGCGGAAGGTCGCTTCTCCCGGCTCATGCCCGTCCATAGGCCAAACGCGGAGGAAGCAGCCCGTGCAAGAAACACGCTCCTCAGCCTTGGTATGAACATCCAGCGCCAAGGATTCGATCCTACCCTGAACTGACCATGATTGCAGACAGTGACGCCATCGTGATCCTCTTCAGCAAGGAGCAGGTGCGCCTACGAAAGATCGCCCACTTCCTCAAGAAGTTCGGCCCCTCAGGGCTCCCTGAAGGCCCCGCACTCGCCGCAATGATGGTGAAGTTCCAGTTCCTCGTCGAAGGCTGGGACGATGATCCTCACGAACTCTACTCCATCCCGGAGGTGCGGAAGTTCTACCAGTTTTTCCACAGCGCCTGGCCCTACTGGTTCTTCTTCTGCGACCTGCGGACGGAGACCCTCACCATGATGACCATGTGCCTGCTGCCAAACCTCCAGAGCTTCAAGCGCCTTGGAGATCCGCAGGCCGCCGTGGAATACGAGCCTCTGGACCTCCTCCGCTTCATCGAGAAAAACTTCACCCCGCTCAACGCGATGATGGAGCGAGCCGGGATGCCGGAGTTGGCGATCTACCAGCGGACCAAGGAGGTTTTCGAGCACTTCCATCTGCGCTTCGACGCGGAGCCGCCGGATGAGTGACAGCAATTACGAGATTTTTTCAGTCTGCCGAGCGAGCCCGGTCCACTTCGCTACCAATCTTATTCGCTGAAAGGGCACCGATCACGCCACCGATGATCGCCCCGGGCACTGTTCCAGCCATTCCGCATGCAGGTCCGGCGACTAAGCCCACTCCACCGCCAATCCGGGCTCCCCATGCGGCACCGCCTGCGAGACCGGTTAGGGTGGCTCCAACTTCCCATTGTAAGCGCTCCACGGAGCACCCGGTGCCGGGCTTTGCTTGTTGATCAGGCTTCACGAGGCCGCGAGTTTCTGGGCTCGGGCTGTGGTGTCGGGACGCCAGTTGGCGGGCAGCAGGGC
>JAIXPW010000084.1 GCA_027485995.1 Verrucomicrobiaceae bacterium | reverse complement strand
GGCACCCCCGCCGTCACCACCCGCGGCATGAAGGAAGCGGACATCGCGATCGTGGCGGACTTCATCCACGAAGCCCTTTCCACTCCGAACGACACCGCCAAGCTCCACGCCATCCGCGAGCGCGTCTTCGCCTTCAACCGGGCGTTCCCGCTTCCTTGGTAACTTGGAAAAGGGCCCGGAGATCCCTTGCCATCCCACCGCATCTGCCGATCCTTTGACTGTGGCATCCAATCACGCTGTTACCGGGACCGAAGCATCTGCGATCGGGTTGCTTTCTGTCTCCCCGATTCTCGAAAACAGGTATTTCCGGGCCTTGGCAGATGGCAGCATGCCGAGGCACGAATTCGTTCGTTCCCAGGTGCAGTTTTTTTATGCGGTCGGATTTTTCTCAAGGAATCTCGCAACCCTGATCGCACGGCTTCCGACATCGGCCGGCCGGGCGGTTCTGGTTCACAATTTATCGGAGGAGCACGGACTGGATGAGGAACATCCGGCAGAGGGCTTCCGTCCGCAGTTTGCGCATGATCGCACGTTCGCCCGTTTCCTTGGCACCCTGGGAGTCAGCGAGGAGGAGCTGGCTGCGAGTGGGCTCGATGCTCCGGTCCAGGCGTTCAATCTCGCGCTGCTGGGTGCATGCGGCTCGGAATCTCCAGGTTTCGCTTTGGCCGCCCTCGGCATGATTGAATATGCATTCGCGGACATCAGCGCGTTGATTGGGCGCAGGGTGGTGGAACTTGGTTGGGTGAAACCCGGGGACCTGGTGCACTACAGCCTCCATGCCGAAATCGACAAGCGCCATGCCGCCGAACTGTTCGAAGCGGCAGAGGGCGCGGTGGGAACCGATGGACCTGACATCTCCATCCTTGGCGGATTGGAATTCGGGAGGTATATCTTTGATCGGCTGTATCAGGATTTCAGCCGGGAAAGGAAATGAGAACCACGGACAAGCCGCGATTGGGAGCCGATGCCTCGCTCAAGTTGCATCAGCTCTCGCACGGCAAGTCACTCGCGCGAGTCACCGCGTTTTTCCTGTTGTATGTCATCGGCGCGGTGGGCGCGCTGATGCTTGGAGGGAAGTTTTCGTGGTGGGTTTCCGTTCCTTGTTGGATCCTGGCCGGAGCCTCGCTTCATGGGATCAGCCTGTTCACCCACGAGGCGGTGCACGGCACGCTTTCGCGCAACAGGACCCTCAATGCTGTCCTCGGAGCGCTCTGTGCCTGGCCGGTGTGGCAGAATTATTCCGCCTATCGGGTGCTGCACCTGGAGCATCATGCGGATCTTGGCGGCGAGCACGATCCCGATCATTACTCAAACTACACCCGCTGGACCTGGGGAGTTCTCACCCTCAACTGGATGCGCCTGCTGATCGGCTATCCCGTCTATATCACCGCCATTCCCATTCTTGGTTGGAAACACGGATCCTGGAACGCGCGGGCGGGAATCGCCGTGGAGATTGTCTGCTGCGCATCCATCGCCTGGCTCGCCTGGTGGATGCTTCCGGCAAGCTGGCTGATCCACGGCTGGCTGGGCCCGATGCTTTTCATCAACACCATGGTGAACATCCGCGGCATGAGCCAGCACACCCTGTTGGAGCATTCCGATGACGAGATCCTCGGCACACGTAGCATCCTGACCGGCCCGGTGGTCCGGTTCTTCATGTGCAATGAGAATTATCATCTGGAGCACCATCTCTACCCGGGAATCCCCTGGTATCGTCTGTCGGCAGCCCACCGATTGTTGGAGCCGGAATTGCGCCGACGCGGCGCGCCTTTCATCCGTTCCTACACCTCTTTCGTGCTGCATTTCATCCGCCACAGCTTCATTCGAGGGCCATGGAGCGGAACGCCATGAATCCTGTGGCCGATCGCTGGGCCGTTGCGGCATCGAAGCTTCCAGTCGCCTTTTCCCAGGTCCGCGAGGACCCGCGGCTGGATTTGGAAATCGCCCGCAGGCTTCCGGAGTATGCCCGGGTGGTGATGATCGCCTCTGGCGGTGAGACTGCGGTTTGCCTGGCAAGGCTTCCGCTGGCGAGGCTCGTTCTCGTGGATGTGAATCCGGCACAACTCGCGCTCACCCGCTGCCGCATGCATCTGGCGGAGACATCCACCGCCATGAAGAGCATGGCATTGCTGGGGCAGCTTCCAATGCCTTCCGAAGAACGCAAGGAACGGTGGATCGGGATTTTCGAGAAACTGAATCTAACCGATCAGGTGTTCGGGCCCCTGTCGCTGGTTGCCGAGATCGGTCCGGATCATTGTGGCCGCTATGAGGCGGCGTTCGCTGAGTTGCGCAGGCTCCTCCTGCCCGTATCAACTGCAATCGCGGAATTCCTCAACTCCACCGACGAACAGGTCGCCAGCAGGATGATCGCGCCGGACGCGGCCACCGGCAAGGCGCTGGACACCGCTTTCGCCACGGCTCTGCGCCTGGAGAACCTCATCGCCCTGTTTGGCGAGGCGGCCACCCGCAATCCGCGGCAGGCATTCCACCGGCATTTCCTCCAACAGCTTCGCGACATCACCATGCGGCTCCCACCCGCCGGAAATCCATGGATCTGGCAGCTTCTTGCGGGGAAATTTCCGCCGAATGCGCCTGCGGGCTGGTTGACGGATCGTTCGCCGCTTCTGGCACATCCCGAGTATCGATGCGGCCCCATGCGGGAAACGCTGGAGGACTCTGCACCCGGCTCCTTCGACTTCGTTCATTTGTCAAACATCCTCGACTGGCTGTCTCCCTCCGAGGCTGCGGCCACTCTTTCGGCCGCCCATCGCGCGTTGAAGCCGGGCGGATACATCTTGATCCGCCAGTTGAATTCCAGCCTGGAAATCCCCGCCCTCTTTCCCGCGCTCCGCTGGCATCTGGAGCAGGGAGAAGACCTCCAACGCATGGACCGCAGTTTTTTCTATCCGCAGATCCTCCTCGCGTCCCGGCCATGAGAATCCATTGTCTAACAGGAATGCCGGACCGGGAAACCGCACTCGCACTGGCCGATTTCGAAAAGGAGTTCACCTATCCGTTGGGACCGGGCCGATCCTTTTCGATATCACACGATCCGGACTACTCGCTTTTCTTCCGCTGCATGGGCGAGGCGAGAATCTATCTCGCGGAGAGTTCGGGAAACATTGTCGGCGCTCTAACCGTTGTGCGGCGCACTGCGGTGCTCGCTGACGGTTCGATGCTCCCCGTCGTGTATCTCTGCGATACGAAAGTCGCTTCCGCCCATCGGGGCCGCACCGTGTTGGGCCGTCTGGCACTCAAGGCCCGCGATGAAACGATGGGCGATGGATACCAAGCCGCCTATTCGGTCGTGATGTCCGGCTCCATCCCGACCGATCAGCACACCGGCAGACTTGGCATTCCATCCTTCAAGGTGATCGGCCGTCTCGCGATCCTGCGTTTCGATACTCGGGCTGGGTTTCATCCGGTGGCGGGTCTGTCTTCGGACCCGCGCGGAAGTTGCCATCGGCTTCTAGCTGGCAATGCCTCCCTGGTTTCGGAGATCGAACCGTGTCATCTGCAGGTCGATGGGGCCCGGGGGAGGATTGTGGATACACGGAAGGGAAAGCGACTCTGGCATTCCGACGGCCATGAGATGGTCTCCGCGCACCTCACCGGAGTGCATTTTGACTCGGATCGGGCCTTGTGCGATCTGATCGCGACGGCTGTGGAACGGGCTGGCAAAATGGGAATCCCGGGACTCTTCCTGTCCCTCCCGGCGGAGCAACCTGCTCTCGGCGCGATCATCGAATCCGCGATGCTGCCGCCGACCGTTGCCCAGGCCACGGTGTTTGGAACCGGCCTCCCGGAGGGGCAATGGATGGTGGACACTTCGGAAATCTGATGCTGGAACGAGTCCGCGACTGCTTGGGATGAGCCAAGTTCTCCCGTGATCTCCTGAAGACGCATTTCTGGGCGGATGCCGGGGTGAGGGGGTATTGTCTCAGAAATATCCTTGAAAATCGAACGGTTATCGTTCAAATTTCAAGGATGCTCCTGGCCCGAACCGCCTATCTGAACTCCATTCGTGAGCGATTGGTGGACTACCCGATCGTGGCCCTGCCGGGTCCGAGGCAGGTGGGGAAAACCACGATTGCCCGGCTCTATGCGGAGTCTTTGGGGAGTGAGCCGGTGCATCGATTCGATCTCGAATCTCCGTCGGACCTTGCCAGGTTGACCAATCCCGAGCTGGCCCTTTCTCCTCTGAGGGGACTGGTGATTCTGGATGAGATCCAGCGCATGCCGGAGCTGTTTCCGGTGCTGAGGGTGCTGGCGGATCGACCGGACACTCCGGCCAGATTTCTGATTCTTGGAAGCGCTTCACTGGAGCTGGTGAAAGGGGCAAGTGAGTCGCTGGCGGGCCGCCTTTCCTTCGTCGATGTGACTGGGTTCACGCTTGAGGAAACCGGTGGGGAGCATCTGTATAAGCTCTGGGGGCGTGGTGGATTTCCTCGTGCCTATCTCGCCCGTAATGATCGGGCGGCGAGACAGTGGCAGGAGGACTTTTTCCGCACCTTTTTGGAGCAGGACATTCCGCAGCTCGGCATCCGTATTCCGGCGAGCACCTTGCGGCGATTCTGGACGATGCTGGCCCACTATCATGGGCAGGTCTGGAATGCCTCCGAGCTGGCCCGCGCACTGGGCAGCAGTGAGCCTGCGGCCCGCCGTTACCTCGACATTCTTTCCGGCACCTACATGGTCCGACAGTTGCCGCCGTGGTTTGAGAATCTGAAAAAGCGGCAGGTCAAGGCACCGAAGATCTACATCCGGGACTCCGGTGTCTGCCATGCTTTGTTGGGCTTGGAAAACCAGGCCGCACTGGAGGCTCATCCCAAGCTAGGTGCCTCGTGGGAAGGATTTGCCTTGGAGCAGATCCTCGCCGTGACAGGTGACTCGAACGCTTATTTCTGGGCCACCCACTCGGGCGCGGAGCTTGATCTTTTGGTGTTCCACCAAGGCAAGAGACTTGGATTTGTGTTCAAATACACGGAGAAGCCCTCGACGACGAAGTCGATGCAGGTCGCGCTCGCCGATCTGGGCCTGGACCATCTGCATGTCGTTTATCCCGGAACGCACCGCATCCCGCTGACCGAATCCATCACCGCCAGTCCGTTGCTCGACGTGTTGGACTCGCTGGCCCATGGCTGAAGCACTGAGGATCGCTCATTTCTTCGAATCATCCGGCACATGCCCGGCATGAGCAGCATTTGTCCAAATGATCCGAATTTCCCTTTGCCTCCCGGGTCATACGGGTTGAAATCCCCCCGCGCGCATGACCAATCCTTTCCGCGAAGACCTCGTTTCCCGTTCCCGCCCCGAGTCCTGCACGGTGGTGATCTTCGGTGCCACCGGAGACCTGACCCACCGCAAGCTGGTCCCGGCACTCTACAACCTCGCCGTCGATGGTGAGTTGCCGACCGGCGTGAAGATCATCGGCTTCGCCCGCCGTGAGAAATCCGACGCCGAGTTCCGCGAGGGCCTGCTGGAGCTGAACCGCAAGGTCTCCCGCTCCGGGCATGACGACGCGATCTGGGGGCCGTTTTCCGAAAACATTTCGTATCATCAGAGCGAGTTCACCGATCCCGATG
>JAIXPW010000082.1 GCA_027485995.1 Verrucomicrobiaceae bacterium | reverse complement strand
GCCGCCGCCACCTTTGTAGCCACCGCCGCCGCCGCCACCTTTGTAGCCACCGCCGCCGCCGCCACCCTTGTAGCCACCGCCGCCGCCGCCGCCGCCGCCACCCTTGTAGCCGCCACCGCCGCCGCCGTAGCCACCACCGCCGCCACCGCCGCGATAGCCACCGCCGCCGCCGCCACCGAAGCCCTTGTTTTCCTTGGGCTCGGATGCGTTGACACGGAGGGCGCGGCCCTGGAGGTCGTATTCGTTGAGTGCTTCAACAGCCGCTTCGATCTGGCTTTGGTCACCGAGGGTCACAAACGCGAATCCCTTCGAGCGTCCGGTTTCACGGTCTGTAATGATTTTGACCCGTTCGACCGGGCCAAACGAGGCAAAGAGACCAGTGATGTCTTCTTCCGTCGCGCTGTAGGGCAGGTTGCCCACGTAAATGTCCATTTTCGTCTATTCTCAGATTACGCCATCACGATGACCACTTCCTGAGACCATGGCGTAAGACCAGACGAAGCGTGATCACACCTCTTGTGCCGTGTGAACACACAAGCCTATGGGCTACAGCAAGCGGCGACGCAAGAAAAAATCTTTTTAGCGGATTGCGGCGGAAACAGGTGGCCGGACCGGAATCCCATGCTTCGCGAAATGGTTCTTCGCCTCGCCGACGGTGTGCTTGCCGAAGTGGAAGATGCTCGCGGCGAGGACGGCATCGGCCTGGCCCTTTTCGAGGACGTCGACCATGTGATCCAGGTTGCCCGCGCCACCACTGGCGATGACGGGAATGCCGACTGCTCTTGAAACGGCGGCGGTGAGTTCAAGATCGTAGCCGGCCTGGGTGCCATCGGAATCCATGCTGGTGAGCAGGATTTCCCCGGCCCCGCGTCGCCAGACCTCCTTGGCCCACTCGACTGCGTCGAGCCCGACGGGAGTGCGGCCGCCGTGGGTGTAGACGCCCCATTTTCCCGGGCCCTCGCGTTTCGCGTCGATCGCGACCACGATGCACTGGCTGCCGAAGGCCTTGGCTCCGGCATCGACGAGGGAAGGGTTGTTCACGGCGGAGGTGTTCACGCCGACCTTGTCGGCCCCGGCCCAGAGCATTTCCCGCATGTTGTCGACCGAACGGATGCCGCCACCGACGGTGAGGGGGATGAAGCAGTGCTCGGCGGTGCGGCGGACCACATCGACCATGGTGTTGCGGTTGTCGGACGAGGCGGTGATGTCGAGAAAGACCAGCTCGTCGGCCTCCTGGGCGTTGTAGGCCATGGCGCACTCGACCGGATCGCCGGCGTCGATGAGGTCCACGAAGTTGACGCCTTTGACGACGCGGCCGTCGGTCACGTCGAGACAGGGAATGATGCGTTTGGCGAGCACGGAAGGAGGAAAGCGTTGGAAGGGGCGGACGCCAAGCAAAACGCCCGGCCGCAGCGAGCGGACGGGCGTTTTGGGAAATCCGTGGTCACCGGAGCGGGTCCGGTGGGCGGACTCAGGCTTCGAGCTTCGGCTTGCCGACGCGGCGGACGGCTCCGAAGCGCTTCGTGAATTTGTCGATGCGACCTTCGGTATCGACGAACTGCTTCTGGCCCGTGAAGAACGGGTGGGAGTTCGAGGTGATACCCATCGAGATGACGTTGTGCTCAACGCCATCGATGATTTCCTTCTTGGCCGACTCCTTGGTGGAGCGGGTGATGAAACGCGCACCGGTCGTCATGTCGACGAACACGGCCGGGTTGTATTTGGGATGAAGATCCTTTTTCATAAGAATGCGGTTCCTCCACGTTTCCGACGCGGCGGGGGCGGGAGAATGGCCAAATTTCCCGACCTGTCAAGCAGAGGGGCGGGGAACGTGGAATTTCGAATGACGAATTTCCGAATGACGGAGGGGAGATCAGTCGATCCGCATCTGCCACAGGCCGGAGATTTCGCGGTCCTGCCAGGCGGGGCGGTTTGGCTTGATGGGAATAGCGATGGTTCATAGACATTGCCATGCTCGTGGAAGGCGGCGATGGCAGGATCATGGATCGAGGACGTGCAGTGCGGATCGTGGCCACGGGGGCGGCGGTTCCGGGAAAGCGCCTGGAGGCCGAGGAACTGGACCGGCAACTGGGGCTCCATGTGGGGACGAGTTTCAAGCAGACGGGGATCCGCAGCCGGTTTCTTTCGACTGACGAAACGGCGTCGCAACTGGCGGCTGCGGCGTGTCGGGAAGCCTTGGAGCGTTCAGGCATGTCCTGGGACGATGTGGATTGCCTGGTGGCCGCCTGCGCGACCATGGATCAGGCGCTGCCATTCAATGCGGCGATGATTCATGCGGAACTCGGGCTGGAGGGACGGCGGACGACCACATTCGATGTCGGGGCGAGCTGCCTTTCGTTCCTCGCGGCGCTGGATGTTTGCACGGTGCTGGTGGACGCGGGGCGGTTCCGGCGGGTGATGATCGTTTCCGCAGACATTTCGACGTTCACGACCGATCGATCCGACCTCCGCACGAACGGGATCTTCGGTGACGGGGCGGCGGCCTGCCTGATCGAAAAATCAGAGGGTGTGGAGTCGTCGATCCTGGCGTCCAACATGATCACGCTCTCGGAAGGGGTGGAGCACTGTCAGATTCGTGCAGGAGGGTCGAGATTTCACCGTCGGGTGGCAGGGTCTGAGAAAGCCCTGTTCCAAATGAGGCCGCGTCCGCTGTATGCGCTGGTCGCGAGGGAGCTGCCGGGATTCGTGGACCGGCTTTTGGCGACGGCAGGGGTAAGGAAGGAGGAAATCGATTTGGTGGTGCCGCATCAGGCGAGTCATCTGGCGCTGCAACATCTGCGGAGGTCACTCGGGATTGACCGTGAGCGGCTGGTGGATATCTCCGCCACGCATGGCAACCAAGTAGGGGCCTCGCTGCCGACCGCCCTGCATCATGGTTTGGCGGAGGGGAAGGTGGCGCGTGGTTCCAAGATCCTGCTGCTGGGATCAGGAGCGGGCGTGACAATCGGAGGGGTGGTCCTCATTCACTGAGATGATAGGCGAAGTGAAAGTGAAATTCGACCTGCTCAAGGCCGGTCACTGCACGCATCCCGAATGCATGGCAATGCGGGGTGGCCGGAGGCAGGCGGTGGAATTTCCGGCGCTGGTCGGTCTGATCGAGCATCCGTCACTTGGATGCATGCTTTATGACACCGGATACTCCCGGCATTTCATGGAGGCGACGAGGAGTTTTCCGGAGTGCCTGTATCGGATGGCCACCCCGCCGGTGCTGCCTCCTGAGGAGGAGCTGCTGGTCCAACTGGAACAAAGAAACATCCGCGCGGACGAGATTGGCACGATTCTCATCTCCCACTTCCACGGCGACCATGTGGCAGGCCTGAGGGACTTTCCGAATGCGGCGTTCGTGGCCACGAAGGAGGAGTATCGGGAAATGATCGGAAAAGGTCGGCTCGCCCGACTGCGAAGCGCGTTCCTGAGGGACCTGCTGCCGGGCGATTTCGATGACCGGGTGAGATATGTGGAAGACATGGTGCGCATCGATCCGGGGCTACCAGGCTTTCCCGAGGGATATGATCTGTTTGACGATGGGAGCCTGGTGGGTGTGCCGTTGCCGGGGCACGTGCGGTCGCAGCTTGGAGTGAGGTTGGTCGATCATCTCGGCCAGCGGGTGTTTCTGATCGGCGATGCCTGTTGGAAGATTGAAGGGCTCGCCGGGCGGCGGATGCCGTCGAGGCTCGCGGGCCTGTTGTTTGCGGATTCCAGGAGTTATGCCGAGACGTTCGGAAAACTCGCGGATCTCCATGTGAGGGATGCTGGCTTGAAGATCATACCGTCCCATTGCCGGACCACCTGGGAACGTGATGGAAACTCCAAGCATGTCCGCCATGGGTGAAAGCTTGAGCATCCTTTGGCATTTCGTGCTGGCGAAATGGCTGCGGCGTTTCCGGACCAGGAAGCAGTTGATGGCCTGGCAGCGACGGAAGCTCGATGCCTTCCTGCGGAAAGCGGTGAGGACTTTTCCTTACTATGGAGGACACAACCTTCGACTTCAGGATCTGCCGCCGATGGACAAGCAGGGATACAGGGAGAACTTCGAGATGCTGAATCCGTGGGGGATTTCGCTGGAGGAGGCGGAGGAGCTTGCCCTGAGGGCGGAGAGGGAACGCGATTTTTCACCCGAACTAAGAGACGGAATCACTGTGGGATTGTCGTCGGGAACCTCCGGAAAGCGGGGTGTGTTCCTGGTGAGTCGCGACGACCGTGTGCGCTGGGCGGGGATCATGCTGGCGAGGACCTTGTCGAACGCATCGTTGCGGCACCTGATCAACCCGTGGCGTCCGGCCTTGAAGATCGCGTTTTTCCTGCGGGCCAACAGCAACCTCTACCGGACCATCGCCAGTCGGCGTGTGGACTTCCGATACTTCGATTTGTTGAGGGATCTCGGGAACTTGATGAGCGAACTCCAGGGGTATGCTCCCGACATTCTCATTGCTCCAGCCAGCGTGTTGGCGGAGCTGACGAGGATGGATGCGCTTTCGATCCAACCGCGACAAGTGATCTCGGTAGCCGAGGTTCTGGAGCACCCGGATGCAGTCGCCATTGAGGCGAAGTTCGGAGGTCGGCCCGCGAATCTTTATCAGGCAACCGAGGGCTTTCTTGCTTCCACCTGCAATGAGGGGAAACTGCATCTGAACGAGGAGTTCATGGGGGTCGAGCGGGAATGGCTTGATCATTCGAGAACCCGGTTTCACCCGGTGATCACCGATTTTTCCCGGAGCAGCCAGGCTTTCATCCGTTATCGGCTGGACGATGTGCTGGTGGCCGATGAGGAGGGGTGCTCCTGTGGTCGGGTATCCTCGACCATCCTCCGCATCGAAGGACGGTCGGATGAGGTCCTTTGGTTTGGCGGGGCGGTGTTTCCCGATGTGCTGAGGCAGGTTTTTTATGCCATGCCGGTGGACCTGGGTCCCTATCGGCTGGAGCAGCATGGAAATGCCCTGCATGTCATGATCCGGAATTCGTCTCCGGAAATCGAGTCCGAGGTGGCGGCGGGACTGCAACGATTCTTCAACCAGCGGGACTGCCAGCCGGCGGAGATCCGTTTCGTTCCATGGACCGACCAGCCAGCGGGTGAGAAACAACGCCGCATTCGCCAAGTCACACGTGAATCCTTTTCGATATGAAGATCCTACTAACCGGTGCCTCTGGATTTGTGGGCGGTGCCTTCATGAGGCTGGCTGCCGGGCATCCGGAAATCGAGGTGCATGGCATCGGTCGAAGGGCAATGCCGTTCGTGAACTACACGCGGCATGATCTGGTCGAGCCGCTGGAGCTGGATTTTACACCCGATGTGGTGATCCATGCGGCGGCGCGATCCCTACCTTGGGGCAGCCGGGCGGAGTATCATGCCCAGAATGTGGCGGCTACCAGGCAGGTGACGGAGTTTTGCCAAAGGAAGAAGGTCGGGAATCTGGTTTATGTTTCATCCAGCTCGGTGTTCTACCGCGAGGAGGACCAGGAAGGGATGACCGAAGAGAGTCCGATCGGGCCGGAGTTTGTGAATGATTATGCGCGGACGAAGTACGAAGGTGAATGCCTGGTGCGTGAATTCGAGGGTCGATGGGTGATCCTGAGGCCGAGAGCGGTATTCGGTCCTGGCGATACCGTTCTGTTTCCAAGGATTCTGGCAGCGGCGCTTGCGGGCAAGATGTATCGCCTGACGAGAAATGGCCCTCCAGCGCGAGGGGACCTGATCTATATCGACACGCTGTGCAGTTATCTGCTGCGGGCGGCAGTCGATCCGGAGATCCGAGGAGAGTTCAATCTCACGAACCATCATCCGATCGAGATCGAGGCTTTTCTCTGGGAGATTTTCCGCAGGCTGGGGATCGAGGTGCCGGAGAGACGACTGTCCGCCGCAGGGGCCCTGCAGGTGGCGACGGGGATCGAATGGTTCTATCGGATCTTTCGTCCTCGAACCGAACCGCCGATCACGCGGTTTGGCATCGGGGTGCTGGCCTATTCGAAGACCTTTGATGTGTCGAAGTCACTCGCCGCCTTTGGACCGCCGGCAGTCAGCCTGGAGGAAGGCGTGGAGTCCTTCATCCGCTGGCAGAAGCAGAACATGCCACCACCATGATGACGGCCTGTGTCATTTGTGCTTCGGCCTATCTTCTCCTGCTGATGGCGAAGGCCTCCGCCACGTGCTTTCAGGCGAGGAAGGAGGAGCAGGAGGATGCGCCCGTACTGAGGCCGGGTGATCTAACCGTGGGGCAGGCAATCCTCAGCGGGGATGCCGGATTACAGGAAATGCTGGAAAGCAATCTGGAGTCCCTGCATGGCCAGAATTTCCTTTGGTTGTGTGATGAGGATGACGATGAGGCGCTTGGGATTGCGAAAGAGCTGCGGGCGAGGCACCCCGAGGAGCGAATTACCGTGGTTTCGTGTCCACCCTGTCCGGCGGGACTGAATCCGAAGGTGTTCAAGCTCATTCACGGGTCGTCGCGGGTATACACGCCATTCCTGCTGGTGCTGGATGATGACACGCATCTTCCGTCACGAAGCGCTGCCATGCTGGTGCATCAGGCGCGGACCCACGACATCGCCACCGGACTGCCACAGTATAGAAATGGCAGCGGGCTGCCCTCGTCGCTGCTGGCCCAGTTCGTGAACAACAACTCCGCGTTGACCTATCTTTCGCTGCTGCCGATGATCGAGCCGGTTTCCATCAATGGCATGTGTTATGTCATGAGGGCGGAGAAGGTCGGTGTCTTTCAGGAGATCTCCGGGCATCTGACCGATGACCTCGCGCTGGCGACCTTGATCCGCAGGCGTGGTGGGAGCATCCATCAATCCTCCGCGCGGCAGATGCTGGCCACTCAGGTTCATGGGATGAGGCATTATCGGCGGATGATGCATCGCTGGTACGTGTTTGCGATGCTGTTGCTGAAGGAACAGCCAATCGGAATAAAGCTGATCATCATTCTACTGCACGGAAGTCATCCGCTGTTGCTTTGGGGCCTGGTGGCGATGGTGGCTGCGACCCCTTCGATGCTCACGGTGGGTCTCCTCATGGGCACGCTGGTGCTCCGCGCCGGGATGCTGATCCTGATCCAGCGGCGGGTGTTTCATGATGGGATGCACCTGCCATGGATTTCCTTGGCATCGGAGCTTCTCCAGCCATTCCATCTGATCCATGCGATGATGGATCGGAACATCCAGTGGCGTGGTCGGCGCTATAGAGTCCATGCAAGTGATCGTTTCGAAGCTCATGACTAGCCAAGGAAACAGGGTAGCATTTCTTACCGGCCAGAGTGATCCGGGCAGCAATGCGCTTTCCGCCAAGCAGAGGGACTTCCTGGCGCGCTCCGGTGTCCCAGCTTCGGAGGTCCTTGATCGGAATTTCCCCTATCGACCCTGCGACGGACTGGAACGGAATGTGCCCTTGTGGAAGGCCAGCCTCAACAATGCGTTCCAATATCTTGTTTCGCGAGGCTCCGCATTTCCATCGGCCCACCGGAGCGAAGTGATGGAGGTTTTTGACGGATGCGATCGGGCGATCCTGCTGGCCGGAAGTTGCGGTCTTGAGCTGCTCGTGAACCTGCGGCTGCCCGAGAAGTTTCTTGCCAGAACGCATGTCTTTGCCTTCGGACCGGTGGCCCGCTCCAGGCCGCGGTGCGCGACGCTGTGGACCGTGCAGGGAGATCGGGATTTCATTTCGAGATGGTGGTGTCGCGACCCCGACCATCGGACCCGGGGCCATCATTTGGACTACCTTGATTCGCCGGAGGTGATGGGCTTGTTCCAACGATTCTACCAATCCATCCACGTCTGAATCAATGTCCCGTCTCAGGATCTGTCTCATTGCGCCGCCCTACAGTGGGCATCTGAACCCGCTGCTTGGCATCGGTCGTGCGCTTCTCGAATTCGCTGACGTGACGTTGATCAGCACTCCCAAGGCGATGTCGGCAGCTGCGGTGGCAGAGATAGGCGGGTATCCGATTCTCAAGGAGGGAGAGCGGACCGTTCTTGAAATCGCATCACCCGGGAGGCCGGTGAAAGGGAATCCATTGGGCTTGTTTCGTCAGTTGAAGGCGAACGTTTCGTTGCAGGTGGAGGTCCTGCGGGAGTTGGAAGAGGCATTTGACCAATTGAAGCCGGATCTGGTGATCGCCGACTTCACTCTGCCGGTGGCTGGCGTGGCGGCGGAGCGTTGCGGTGCCCGTTGGTGGACGAGCACTCCTTCGCCCTGTGTGTTGGAAACCACTGATGGTCCTCCGGCTTACTTCGGTGGGCGTTGCCCGGCTGGATCGGCCTGGGGCCGATGCGTGGACGGGTTCTTCCGGAAGCTGACGCGGGCATTCAAACGGCTGATGTTTTTCCTGTTCCGTGATGACTTCCGGCGTGTGGGGCTGACATCAGTTTATCGCGAAGATGGCTCTGAGCGTGCCTATTCCCAGGAGATGATCCTTGCTTGCAGTGTGGCGGAGTTCGAGTTTCCCCGGTCTTATCCGCAGCACTTTCATTTCATCGGACCCTCGCTCTTCACTCCAAGTCCGTCGTTGTCGGCTCCGGAATTCACGGCGGGGAAAAGGCACATTCTGGTCACGCTCGGGACGCACCTCGAGCACGAGAAGGATGCACTTGCCGACCGGTTCATCAAGATCGCCGCCATGCATTCAGAGTGGGTGGTGCATTTCACGGACGGAAAGGCGACAGGTTCCGGGTCATGCCGGACGGGCAATTTCCACCGCCATGATTTCATCTCTTATGACGAGTTCCTGTCCCGTTACGACCTCGTGGTGCATCATGGCGGCACCGGGATTCTGCTTCACTGCCTGAAGTTCGGGCTCCCGGCCGTGGTGATCCCTGGGGATTTCGATCAGTTCGACCACGCCGCACGCCTCGAGCATGCCGGTGTGGCGCGTTGGGCTCGGGACAAGGATCGTCTGGAGTCCGTCGTTCGCGATGCCCTCGCCGATGAGACCATGGCCCAGCGATGCCGCGAGTATCGGCGAATCGTGTCAGGATATGATGCCGGGCAGGCTGTTAGAAAATTGGTGCTTGTGGCTTTTCCCAACCATGCGGCGATCACCGCATCATGAGAATCGGGACACATGGGCCAGCCCACAAAGTTGGGCGTCCATTCAGTCGATCCGCATCTGCCACAGGCCGGAGATTTCGCGGTCCTGCCAGGCGGGGCGGTGTGAAATGGGATCCTGGAGGATGCGGCGGGTTTTGCGGCCACCGGTGAAGACGAAGGATTCGCATTCCAAAGGGATGACTTCGAGGCCGCGATAGTAGGTGGCCTTGAGGGTGGCGACTGCCTCCTCGCCGAAGGCTTCGGCCAAATGCTCGCGGAGGAGGGCGGTCTCGGTCTTGCCGAGGAAGAGGAAGGCCGGGGTTTCGCCCTGGCTGGATTTCGAGCGGATGAGCTCGGCGATGGCAGCGGAGTCCCAAGTTTCTCCAAAGGTGAGTTCAGAGGCAACTGGCGTGGTGTCGGGGATGGGCGTCGGGTGGATGAGGTCGTTCATGGCGTGCAAGGGGACAACACGCGGAACTTAACCTTTTATCCCGAGGTCGCAGGTCGGGAAGGGTGACGATTTTGGAAGAGGATCGGGGGCCCTACGGGCGATTGGGGATCGGATTGTTGATTGTTGATTGTTGATTGTTGATTTCGGACCTGAATGGAAGAGGTTCATTCAACAATCAGCAATCGTCAGTCATCAATCGTCAATGACTCTGACCGTTGCTGGATTGGGCTCGGGGAGCTGGGTTCCTTATCTCCGATCCACGATCCATCTCCAGGCGATCTCGCCCCCCACAGCAGCGTGGCGGATCCATTCGTTGGCGAAGTCCTTGGCGCTCTGCCACGGGGAGTCTGAGGCGAGGCAAAACAGCAGGGCCATGACGAGAAGATTGGCGAGGTAGATGACGACGAGGGAAAAGAAGGTGCCGTTTTCCTTCAGGTCGGGTTGATCGCGCGGGATCATCCAGAGGGTCCAGACAGAGTGAAAGGTCCAGGTGATGCCGGTGGCGGCGAAAAGCACCTTGTCGGCGTAGGGGGGCAGGCCGGAGGTGTGGCGGAAGAGCATGAAGATCGCGACGGCGACAACGGACCAGAACGGCACGAAGTAGGGCGAAAGCGCGATGATCAGGTTGGTCTTGTTGGTGGTGATGTAACCGCCTTCGAGGCTGACGTGGAAATCGGTGACCTTTCCCCAGAAGAGATACACGAACATCGCATGAGTCAGTTCGTGGCCGAGGACGTAGAGGTAGAGGAAGACGGATTGGAGCAGGCCGGAAAGGAACCAACCGCCCATCACGAGGGAGCCGGTGGCGAAGTACCAGAACGCGGAGGTTTGCCAGAAGTCGCGGTCGATCGCGGCGTGGGAAAACTGTCCAAAGAACGTGACGGTGGTCACCAAGCCAAAAGGGATGAGGAGCAGCCCGCAGATCCACCGCATGAGGCGGTTGACGAAGGAGATGCGGTCGAAATCGTGTTCGACTTCCGCGACTTCGGCTGGAGCCGGACCCGATGACGCGATGGCGGCCTGAATGGATTTCTGGTCGCGCTTTTTGTCGAGCTTGCGGTTCTCCTGGTCGAGAGAGCGGGGGTTTTCGGCCTGGATGGATTTCTGGCTGCGCTTGCCGATCCGCCGGTTGGCCTTGTCGTGGGCCCGCTGGTTCGCGGCCCGCAGGACCTCGGCGAACGAGGGGCGGGGCCGACGACGGTTTTCCGCCAATCGATCGGAGAGCTTGATGGAGCGGGGCCGGGCCATTCGGTGGCCGCCTTGATACTTTGGGGAAGTTAAAGAATCAAGGGGCCGATGGGCGGTTCAGACGATTTTCAGCCGGGCGAGGTCCTGACTGTCGATGAGACCGACCGGGCGGCCATCGGCGTCGAGCACCACCACGTCGTCGATGCGGTTGCGGCCGATGGTTTTCACGGCCTCGGCGGCGAGTGAGTCGGCGTGGACGCTGACCGGTTTGCGGGTCATGAAGTCGGCGACGGGGCGGTCGGCGATGTCGGCGTTCTGCTGGAAGCAGCGGGCGAAGTCGCCGTGGGTGAAAATGCCGGCGAGCGCGCCGTTTTCAGAAAGGATCAGGCAGGCACCGGAGCGGGCGGCGGTCATGGCGGCGAGGACTTCGCGGATGGTGGCGCTTTCGCCGACGGTGGCGAGTTCTCCGCCGATTCGCATGATGTCGGAAACCTTGGTGAGCAGCGCCCGACCAAGGGCTCCGCCGGGATGATAGCGGGCGAAGTCCTCCTCGGTGAAGCCTCGTGCTTCTAACAGAACCATCGCGAGGGCGTCGCCCATGACGAGCATGGCGGTGGACGAGGAGGTGGGGGCGAGGTTGAGCGGGCAGGCTTCGCGTTCGACCGAGGTGTCGAGGGTGAGGTCGCTGTGCTTCGAGAGGGTGGAGTCGGTCCTGCCGGTGAGGGCGATGAGGCGGACGTCGAAGCGTTTGATGAAAGGCAGCAGGTCGAGGAGCTCGGCAGTTTCCCCGGAGTAGGAAAGGGCGACGACGGCATCGCCATCGGAAAGCAGGCCGAGGTCGCCGTGGAGGGCGTTGAGGGAGTTGAGTACAACGGCGGTGGCACCGGTGGAGTTCAGCGTGGCGGCGATCTTGTGGCCGATGTTTCCGGATTTCCCGACTCCGATGACGACGATCTTGTTGCGGCGATCAAGGGTTTCCTTGAGCAGCGTGACGGCCTGCCCGAAGGAGTCATCGAGGCGGTCTGCAAGGCGTTGCAGGGATTCCGTCTCGATGCCGATCACGCGGCGGGCCTTTTCAATCGCGTTCATGGCCGGAGGATGAGCACCGCCTCTGGAAAGGTCCAAGCTTGAAGATGAGCCGGAGTTCATTCCGGTGCGCCGGCCTTGATCCAGTCGAGCACGGCCTGCTGCATGCCGGGTGCCACGGTGGGAAGCGGGTAGGGTGGCATGCTCTTGGTGCCGATCATGCCGAGGATCGGGCTCTTCGCGGGCTCGGCGAGGTTCACCTTGGTGAGGATGCCCTTGTAGGTGGTGAGGTCGTGCTGGGTGCCGGCCATGTGGCAGGGCAGGCATTGCTTTTCGATGAGCGACTCCTTCAGCCAGCGGTAGGTGACGGGTTCGGAGGAGCGAGGCGTTTCCGGTCCGACCGGGCGGGCGGCGGTGGTGCGGCCGGCGAGCTTGTCGAAGTGCTCGATGAGCTGCTGGTAGGTGTTGCCGTTGCCGGGCTTTTCCGGAACGACGAGGACCTCGGGCTTTCCAGCAGGAGCGGGAGGGGCTTCGGCGGAGTCGGGGTGCAGGCGGTTGAGGGTGGCGTAGAGGTCCACTTGCACGGGCTTTCCGGCTGCGTCGTTGAGCAGGCCGTGAAGCTGGGTGCACATCGCGGGCTGGAGGGTCGGGATTTCGAGGAAAATCGACTGGCGATCGGACAGCAGGGTGATCGAGAGGATCTCCAAGCGGTCATGGCCGATTTCCTCGGGATGAAGCACCGAGTATTCGGGCGAGCCGTAGGTCTGGTGCGAGTCGATGACGTTCCACTGCTGGGCAAAGAAGCGGCTCGTTTCGGGCTTGGAAACCGGATGGTTGAAGCGGAGTTCGAGGCCGTTGCGACAGGCCTTCCAGCCGGAAATCCGGGTCTCGTCCCGACCCGTGTAGCGGATCCGGTGAAGACAGCCTTCCGTCACGCCGTAGTCGCCCCAGCCATCGAGTCCGGTGACGATCACCTGGCCGTCGACTGGATTCACCGCCAGGCGACAGGAACCGCTGGAAAACTCGCCCGGCATCGGGACCAGGGCGGCCTGCGGAGTTCCGTCAGCGACGTCCCGCAGCAGCTCATACCAGGTGCCCGCTCCGAAGCTGATGCCGAGCATTTCCTTTCCGAGCGGGCCCATGCGGGGCTCGTTGAGGAAAAGCCGGCTGCCCGGAGAGTTGTCGACGCCGCGCGGGAGATGGAGGAGTCGTTTGAGCTTGGCGGACGATTTCGCGTTCTCCGGGACATCCGACTCGAAGATCGTGCAGGTGCCGTTGTTCTCGCCTTCGGAGGAGTCCGAGAGGGCCAGCCCGTCTGCTCGTACGCCCAGGCCAAAAGGATTCCGCGAGCCGTGTCCGACCTTGGTCAGGACTTTTCCATCCGCGCTCAGTCGAAAGATGCCCGAGAGCGTGTTGAAATGGAAGTTTCCCGCTGCATCGCGCTGCAGGTCATGCCCGGTGGCATCGGACGTGGGCAGGTCCATCTGGTTGAAACGCTCGATGAAGTCGGCTTCGCCGTCGCCATTGAGGTCATGCAGCTTGAGAATGTTGCGGCGGGCGTTGACGAAGGGCACTCCGTCAACCACTGCGATTCCCAAGGGAAGGTCGAGGCCGCTGGCGAAACGCTTCCACTCGATCTGTTGGAGGTTTCCGCTGAGTCCCGTGACTTTCCAAACATCGCCGACCAGCGTGGAAATGTAGGCCGTGCCCTTGGCATCGAACGCGATGCCGCTGAGGGTCATCGGCGCGTGATACGGATTGTCCGACGGCACCGGGATGTCGTCGATCTCGTAGGCTCGTCCGCTCGCGGCTGGATCGGCGTTGAGCTTTCCGGAGACCTTGAGGGTTTGGGGAAAGCGCGAGGGTCCTCCTGCGACCAGCGAGGAAGGTTTCGTGGCTGATTTCAGTTCCGCTTTCAGACCTTCTTCTGCCGCTGCCGCATCCGCAGTGTCACCGCTCCAAGTGGCGACGATCATCCGGGCGTTCGACTGGAATTTCGAAAGTGTCAGCCTGCCACCATCGGCGCGGGCGGTGAGGCTGATGCTCGACAGCACCAGATGCCGGACACTTTTTCCTCCCTCATCGCGCCGGATGAAAAGCAGGCCCGCATTGGATTCCGTTCGCGCGATGGATTCCGGCTTGAGAGGCAGGCCGACCACCTCAGGCAGTGTGAAATCGAGCTCCGCCGGCACGATTTTGGAAAACTCGAAGTCGCGCAGCAGAAAGGAATGTTTCCCGTCCTTGGAGGCCGTGAGGGAAGGCCTTTCCAATAACCCGACTGTCCCAAGATCCCAACGAAGTACGACCGCATCGCCATGGAGATAGTAACCCGCGAATCTCGCCGCTGGCTTTCCCGCGAGGGTCCACTCCGGGCCGGATTGCTGGAAGCGCGCCTCGCCATTCACCTTCAGACTCAGGCCGAAACGGTCCGCTCCCTTGTCGAACGCGTGCTCCGGCACCTCCAGCGTCGCTTTTGGCAACGTGGACTTCAGCCCAGGTCGCAGCGTGTCATAGGCCAGCATCGCAGGCCCTTGGAGCAGATTCAATTCCCCGTCTGCATTGCGCGCTGTTACCGACGTGAACTCCGGGCCCCGATCGCGGACAAACGCGGTTGTGTTCTTCTCATTCGTCACGCCCCAGTGCCCGCGTCTCCCACCGTCCAGGCCGGGGAAGGGGGGCAGCAGCCTCGTTTGATCCGCTGGATTCGCGAGGTGGTAGGCAGCCTGCCGGGCATAGAAATCGTAGATCCGGTAGCGGTTCACCTCCTCACCGGAAAAGCGGTGAACCTCCCGACCTCCCTCCGTCGCATAGTAAGGCAGAGGGCTCAGGTTCGAGCGCAGCGGTTGCTCGCCATAGCCCTGGCCGTGGGTCTCAGCGGATGAAACAAGAAGGACCCACAGCAGTGGCCGGAAAGTGGAAATCTTCATGAGCAGGGAAAACGGAACGGCAAAAGGAAAGCCCCGCTACGCGCCCCACACCAGCCCCGTTTCATCGAGACCACTTTCCCGTCCAAACCCTCAAAACGAAAAAAGCCACCGAATCCGGTGGCTTCATTCCGCACGATGGCGACCCGTAAGGGAGTCGAACCCTTCTTGCCAGGATGAAAACCTGGAGTCCTAACCGATAGACGAACGGGTCGTAAGTCGCGGTGCGGGCGGAAAAAACCCGAGGAGGCCGACCATTTCAAGAACAAAGTGACGAAAATGAGGCGGATTCATCCTAGAAATGACCACTTCCCCCATTTGAGGAGGAAACCCGGCTTGTCATCCCCTGCCAGCCGCCTACGGTCTCGCCCCGTTTCCACTCCCTGATTGCCAATGAATACCACCCTGCTCGCCAACGCCGCAGCCCAAGCCCGTGGCCTCGCCATGGATGCCGTCCACGCCTGTTCCTCCGGTC
>JAIXPW010000096.1 GCA_027485995.1 Verrucomicrobiaceae bacterium | reverse complement strand
GCCGGTGCGATAGCCCGGGAGCTGGGAAAGATTGAGCACTTCCGCGACGGAACCTTGTCCGGCGAAGGCGGCGTCACCGTGAAGGAGCACCGGCAGGACGCGCTTGCGGTCGGTGGCGACACCGTCGTCGCCAAGGATGCGCTGGCGGGCGCGGGCCTTGCCTTCGACGACCGGGTTGACGGCTTCCAGGTGGGATGGGTTGGCCGCGAGGCTGACGCGGACCTTGCCATCGGGCACTTCGCGGATGCTTTCGTAGCCGAGGTGATACTTCACGTCGCCATCGCCCGCGACGAGGTCGGGGACATAGTTTGGCGTGAACTCATAGAGGATCGTGGCCAGCGACTTGCGGACGAAGTTCGCCAGCACGTTGAGGCGGCCGCGGTGGGACATGCCCATTTCAATTTCCAGGACGCCGAGCGAGGGCGACTTTTCGAGGATGGCGTTGAGCACCACCATCGCGCCTTCTCCGCCTTCCAGCGAGAAGCGCTTTTCACCGAGGAACTTCTTGCCGAGGAAACTTTCAAAAGCCTCCGCCTCCAGCAGCCACTTCAGCGAGTGGATCTGGCGTTCGGCCGGATCGGCCTCGCGGCGCGAGTGGGCCTCGATCCGCTCGCGCACCCAGTGGCGGACGGTCGTGTTGTGGATGTGCATGAACTCGAAGCCAATGAAGCCCGAGTAAATGTTCTCCAGCGCGGCGATGGTTTCGCGCAGCTTCATGGATTCGCCGTGAAGCAGGAAAGGATTCGCGACCTCGCGATCGAGATCGGCCTCGGTCAGGCCGAACTGCTCCAGACGAAGGCGAGGATTGCGCTCCGGGGCGTCCTCCAGCGGATTGATGCGGGCCTGAGTG
Organism: Verrucomicrobiaceae bacterium; assembly: GCA_027485995.1. GTDB lineage: Bacteria > Verrucomicrobiota > Verrucomicrobiia > Verrucomicrobiales > Akkermansiaceae > Luteolibacter. The sequence goes on along the minus strand of JAIXPW010000096.1, from coordinate 5,009 downwards.
TGGCCGAGTGTGCGGTAATTGTAGATCAGGCTGACCACTTTCCCGTAGAGCGCGAAGTCAGAGGCCGGGGCAGTTGCCGGAGCGGAAACAGCGGCCTGAGCAGGTGCGGCAGCGGCTCCGGCCTGCCGGAGTTGGGCGGATCCGAGTTCGAATCCCTCGAAGAAGGCCGACCAGGTCGGTTCGACCGAGCGTGGATCTTCTGTCCATTTGGCGTACTGTTCTTCGAGCAAGTCCGCGTTGAGGCGGGCAGAAACCGATGAGTTCATGGGGCTTGATTGGGAAAGCCGGAGGGTCGGGCATGATTTTCTCGCTTGGCCCCCCGCGCGCAGCGCTTAGTTAAGGGGCCGCCCCCGACACGTCAACCGCTCAGGGCGGTTTTTCACACACCCAGTCGAGTTCCGCCATCCATGATCGAAGTCGTCAATCTCACGAAGCGTTTCCCCCGCCACGAAGCCGTGCGCGGAATCTCATTTTCCGTCGAAAAAGGCGAGATCATCGGCTTCCTCGGGCCGAACGGAGCCGGCAAGACCACCACCCTGCGGATGCTGACCGGTTACCTGCCCCCCACCTCCGGCACCGCCCGCGTGGCCGGGCACGACGTTTATCGGGAGTCGATCGCCGCCCGCCGCAGCATTGGCTACATGCCGGAAAACGTGCCGCTCTACGACGACATGCGGGTCCGCGAGTATCTCCGCTTCCGCGCCAACCTCAAGGGATTGGGAAATCGCGATGCGAAAAGCCGGGTCGAGGAGGTCATCGAGACCTGCGGGCTGGATTCGGTGAAAAAGAAGATGATCAGCGTCCTCTCAAAAGGCTACCGCCAGCGGGTCGGACTGGCCGATGCCCTGGTCCATTCGCCCGAACTCCTGATCCTCGACGAACCCACGAACGGGCTCGACCCCAACCAGATCCGCCAGATCCGCGAACTGATCCGCCAGCTTGCGGAACACCACACCGTTCTCCTTTCCACGCATATCTTGAGCGAAGTCGAGGCCACCTGCTCGCGTGTCATCATCATCGACGGCGGGAAAATCAAGGCCCAGGACACGCCGCGCAACCTCGTCGAGGGCATGCGTGCGGCCGGAAAGGTCCAGCTCGAGGTCCAAGGGGATCTCCAGACGATCTCCGGCGCTCTTTCACGACTGGAGAACGTCAAACGCGTCACCGGCGAGGACCAGGGCGAGGGCTGGACGAGGTTTGAGATCCTGGTCGATTCCGGAGCCGACGTTCGCGAGCGGCTCTTCGAACTCGTCGCCCAGTATGGCTGGCCGCTGCGCTCGCTTTCCCGTAAGGAAGCCACGCTGGAGGACGTTTTTGTCGAGCTCACCCGCAAGGACTGACTCACCCCGCGACCGACCTTTTCATGACCTTCCGCACGCTTCTGCTTTTCTCGCCGCTCGCGCTTTCCGCCGCCACGCCGGAAACCCATCCTGAATCCGGAGGCCTGGTCCGCAGTCTGTTCGCGAAGGAGCCGATGTTCATCAATCCGGTGGCGCTCAGCGTCGACACCGATGGCACGGTCTATGTCACCGAAGCCGCCCGCCGCAAGGTCGCCGACCCCGATATCCGGGAAATGATGCAGTGGGTCGTCGACGATCTTTCGCACACGTCGATCGAGGAGAAGCGCGACTTCTTCCGCAAGAGCTTCACCACCGAGCCGCTCAAGAAATCGTCCATCAAGGACCACGACAAGAACGGCAAGGTTGATTGGAAGGACCTGACCAAGATCAGCGAAAAGGTCCACAAGCTGGTCGACACCGATGGAGACGGGATCGCCGACAAGGCCACGGTGTTCGCGGAGGACTTCAACACCGAGATCACCGGCACCGCCGCCGGAGTCTTTGCCCGAAACGGCGACGTCTATGCCACCATCGCTCCGGATTTCTGGAAACTGAAGGACACCAATGGCGACGGAAAGGCTGAAGCCCGCAAGGCGATTGTCACCGGCTTCGCCCCACACATGAGCTACTCCGGTCACGACATGCACGGCCCGATGCTCGGACCGGACGGCATGATTTATTGGACCATTGGCGACAAGGGCGTGAACGTCCTGTCCGAGGGCACCCGCTGGTTTTACCCCTACGACGGAGCCCTGATGCGCTGCCGACCCGATGGGACTGGCTTCGAGGTTTACGCCCGCGGCCTGCGCAACGTGCAGCAGGTGGCCTTCGACGATTACGGCAACTTCTTCGGCGTGGACAACGACTCCGACGCTGCCGGCGAAAAGGAGCGCTTTGTTTACATCGCCGAGGGCTCCGACTCCGGCTGGCGCGGCTACTATCAATATCGGAGCACGAAGTACAACCCGTGGATGGACGAGCGCCTCGCCTTTCCCGATGGCCCCGACCAGCCCGCCTACATCACCCCGCCGATCCAGAACTACGTCGATGGCCCAGCCGGGTTCGTCTTCAATCCGGGCACGGCCCTGAGCCCGCGCTTCAAGAGCTGCTTCTTCGTGACCCAGTTCCCCTCGGGAAAAATCAACTCGTTCAAGGTTGAGCCGAACGGGGCATCCTACAAGATGGTCGATGACCAGCGGGTCGCCACCGGCACCGCCTATGTCGGCTGCAGTTTCGGGCCCGATGGAGCCCTTTACGTCGCCGACTGGCAGGGCGGCTATCCGCTCAAGGACAAGGGCGCGGTATGGAAGCTCGATGACCCGAAGGAGGCTGGCAGCGCGATGCGCAAGGAGGTTGCAGGCTACCTCAAGGCAGGCCCATCGAAGGTTCCAGACACCGATCTCGCCAAACGCCTCGGCCACGCCGATCAGCGCGCCCGCCTTGATGCCCAGTGGGAACTCGCCGCCCGGAAGAAGTGGGAGCTTCTCAAAACAATTGCGAAAAACTCAGCCGCTCCCCAGTTCGCGCGGATCCACGCCTTGTGGGGGCTATCCCAAGGGAAGGAATTTGACGAGGCCCTGTTCACCGCCCTCGCCACCGACAAGGACCCCGAAATCCGCGCCCAGGCCGCGAAGTGGGTCGGCGAATGTGGCAAGCCTGCGGATCTGGCAAAGCTTCTAACAGACTCTAACATGCGCGTTCGTTTCCACGCCGCCATGGCTGTTGGAAAGACCCATGACAACCGCTTCCTGCCAAACGTTGTTGTGATGCTCGCAGAGTCCTCCAACAGGGACCACTATCTCCGCCACGCCGGAGCCTTTGCACTGCGCCGGGCGATCGATATCAAGTTCGTCTCCGGACTTTCCTCGCATCCATCACCGGCCGTACGTCTTGCCGCCATCATCTCCTTGCGCGGCATCGGGCAGGACATCGCGAGAATTCAATCCGGCAAGGACGCCGCGATCCAGCCTTCTGCCCTGGCTCAATCGCTGAGCAGCTTCCTCGCCGACACCGATCCCGCCGTCGTCGCCGAGGCGGCCCGTGCGCTTTACGAGGATCCATTCCAGGACTCCGCCTTGGCCAGCCTCGCGACGCTGTTGGAGAAAAAGCCCGACGCCCGCGAGTCTGCGATCCGCCGATCCATCTCCGCCAACCGCCGCGTCGGCGATGACGCCTCCCTGCTCCGCCTCGCCACCTATGCCACCTCGAAGGCCCCTGCCCCGCTGCGTCAGGTCGCGCTCGATGCCCTCGCCAGTGTGAAGGCCACCGATCCGCTCGACAGCGTCGATGGTCGCTACGCCCCACTCAAGGCACTGATCGTGTCGCCCGACACCGCGAACAAGATCTCCGCGCTGCTGAAGCCTTTGGAGTCCGACAAGACCCTTTCGAAATCGGTCTCCGCCGCGCTCGATGCCCTCGGCGCGAAGCAGAACCCGGCCGCCCTGACCCAGCAGGCGCTTGATGCGAAACTCGATCCTGCCCAGCGGATCAGCGCCCTTCAGCACCTCAAGAACAGCAAGGACCCGAAGTGGACCGAAACCGCCGTCGCGATGCTGAAGCAGAACCTGCCAGCCCTTCGTTCGGGCGTGGCCCCGCTGCTGGGCGAGGAAAAACCGGAGTTCGCCCTCAGCTACGTCAGCAACATCGGGCTAAAGTCCACTGACCTCAGTGAACGCCAGTCCGCCGTCCGCCTGCTCGGCACTTTGGCCGCGAAGCCCGCCCTCACCGCCCTGCTGGCCGACCTTTCCTCAGGGAAACTCGATCCGGCGATCCAGCTTGAGCTGCTCGAAAGCGCCGCCTTGCTGAAGCTTGACGAGCTGCACGAAGTGGAAACCAAACTCGCCGCCGCCAGTCCGCTCGGCAAGTGGTCGTACGCCCTCGCCGGAGGAAACAGCGAGGCCGGGCGTAAGATCTTCGAAGGCAACCTCGCCGCCAACTGCACCGCCTGTCACCGCATGGGCGCGGAGGGCAGCAACGTCGGCCCCGCCCTCAACCAGGTCGGAAAGAAGGGCCGCGACCACATCCTCGAGTCCCTCATCCTGCCCCAGGCCAAGATCGCCCCGGGCTTCGGCACGGCGACCATCACCAAAAAGGACGGCAGCGTTATCGCGGGTGCCCCCAAGGGCGAAACCGCCGATGCCCTGACGCTGCTTCTTCCCGATGGAAAGGAAACCGTCGTCAAAAAGTCCGACATCGCCTCGCAGACCCCGGCCATTTCCGTCATGCCTCCGATGGGCGAGATCCTGAAGCCCTCCGAACTGCGCGACCTCGTCGAGTATCTCGGCACCCGCCAGTGATCGGACCGCAAACGCAAAACAGGCCGGATGCACAAAGCAACCGGCCTGTTGGTTAAAGGGGAAATTCAGGAAACGGGGCTCAAGCCTCGCTGCCTTCGGTTTCGGTGGTCTCAACCGCTTCGACAGCTTCCACGGCCTCGACAACCTCAGGAGCCGCTTCAGCAGCGACCTTCTTGGCGGCCTTCTTGGCTGGAGCCTTCTTGACGGCGGCCTTCTTGGCCGGAGCCTTCTTGGCAGCGCTGGAGTCGTCGGACGACTTCTTCACGACCGACTTCTTTTTGACGATTCCGCCGAGCTTGGCTTGTTCGGACTTACGCTTGAGGTAGTCCTGACGGCGGCGGCGCTTGATGACCTTGTTGGATTGTTGTCCCAT
>JAIXPW010000103.1 GCA_027485995.1 Verrucomicrobiaceae bacterium | reverse complement strand
CTCTCGGTCTCACTTGGAAAGAACAACGATTTCTCGACCGGTTTGCATTCCGATGGGGAACCTCTTACTTCGGCGAGGGCAAAAATGGGGGCTGTGCGACCAATGCCTATGCCGTCGCCTTCGGGCTTGCTCGGAAGACTTCGAGGGCCAGCGACCGATCGTCGGCGTCCCGCCTGCTGCGACGACCGTGGATCGAGGCAGGTTTCCTACTTGATCGCCGACTCATGAACTTCGGCGGCCGGATTCACTGGCCCACAGACCTCCGAAGCGCCGCTGATGAGTGGATCGGTTTGCTTCAAACCCTTGACCGCCTGTGGTCTCAATGGCCGCTCGACATTGCAAGCGCCATACGCAGAGCCCGCACCTACCCCGAGGCCATCGGCGGTCTCAGAGACCTCGCCGCCACGCGCGCCGCCGCCTTGGCAGCCCGGGCCGATACCAGTGAGGTGGCTGTTCATTTCACCGGGATGTCACCCTCTGGGCAACGCATGATTTCGCAAGGTTATGCGTGCGAGGGAAGGGGAATCGAAGAGCCAGCGCAGGCGGCATCAGCCATCGCCGGGTGAGGCGGAGGCGGACGAAGCGGCGTCCTGCGATGCCGGCAGGGCTAGTCACGCGCACCTTCTGAAGGTCAGACGTTTCTTCGAGAGCGGTTTCCACCATGCCGCCGACCTGACTCCAACCTTCTGCGAGTGACTGGGAGAATTCACGGACGAATGCGATCTCTCCCAGCGAGGCCTTCGAGCGCCAGTAGGTGAATTCAACGGTGCTGCCACTTCTGACGAGGGTGCCGGGTGCCGGCGTACCGCTACTTTCTGGGCAAGGTCGTCGAGGATGGCGGTGGGCTGGAAGGAGAAGGAGATGGCGGGTGTTTTGCCCCCAATTCCTGCCGCACCTTTTCCATCTCCGCCGCCAGTTCCTCGTCCGAGTATTCCGGGATGTCGTTGCTGAAGTCCGCCGGGAATGATGATCCCTTCAATTCTGATGGTTCCATTGTCGAGAATGAGTTTGGCAGTGGTTCTGGATGAGTGGGTCCCCTCGGTGTAGTAGAGGGCGGCCAAGGTTTGCTGGTAAACGGCTTGAGCCGAGAGGCGATTTCAATCGGCCGCTGATTCCGTGCAGCACCAGTGTATTTTTCCGGTTTCCGGCCCGTGTTCCTTGAGACACACTGGCGGAATCCCGAGCCCGTGGGCGTCCGGTTGGAATCCATTGATGGGATCGCAGAGCGATTGGCGTCGAGGTAGTGGTGGGTGGTGGATCTGGCGGCTGCCGATGGGCATGAGGATGGAGGCAGCACCTTTCTCGATGGCGAGCTCTCCGACACCCCGCATGGGCGAGGCGCTCGCGATGCTCTGAGGGAGTATCAGATTGGGCGGTCCCCGCCGCCTGCCTGATCAGGAAAAACCTTGCGGGGCCGTGAATGTCTTTTTAGGCTAATAACTCTATCGGACAGATTCATTCCTCGCTTTGCTGCCGCGTGCTGATCATTCCACGGACCTGCCAAACCCACCACGCCGGCACCTTCCTGCGTGGCGCGAGTCGTTCGCCGGGAAAATCCCCTGTTCCCGATGGATTTGCTCCTGCATAGTTTCCCACCCTTTTGACTTCCCATGCTTCCTTACGCTCCAGGTGCCCGTGTTGTGATCCGCGATGAGGAGTGGCTCGTCCGGCGTGTTGATCCCTCCACCGACGGGGGGTATCTGCTCTCCTGCGATGGCGTCTCCGAAATGGTGCGGGGACGCGCGTCCCTGTTCCTGACGCGGCTGGAGGGGGATGTGGTGGTGCTGGATCCGGCGCTTACCGAGCTGGTGCCGGACTCCAGTTCGCACTTCAACAGTACGTTCCTCTACCTTGAGGCCCAGTTGCGGCGGAGCACTCCGAATGATGATCTCATCCACCTTGGCCACCGGGGGGTGATGAATCTGGTGCCATATCAGCTGGACCCGGCTCTTCAGGCCCTCCGTCAGCCCCGCCAGCGGATCCTGATTGCCGATGCCGTTGGGCTGGGCAAGACGCTGGAGGCTGGCATCCTCACTACGGAACTGATCCAGCGCGGCCGGGGCCAGCGGATTCTGGTGATCACCCAGAAGAGCATGCTGACCCAGTTTCAGAAGGAGTTCTGGAGCCGCTTCTCGATTCCGCTGGTCCGGCTGGATTCGGTGGGGCTGCAGCGGGTGCGGAACAACATTCCCAGCAACCACAACCCCTTCAACTTTTACGACCGGACGATCATCTCCATCGACACCCTCAAGACCAACCTCGAGTATCGGAACTACCTTGAGAATGCCTGGTGGGACATCATCATCATTGATGAGTGTCACAATGTGGCAGCGCGGGGGCACGAGGATGGCCTCTCCCGTCGCGCCCGGCTGGCCCGCCTCCTCGCTGGGCGCTCGGACACGATGCTGCTGCTCTCTGCCACCCCGCATGATGGTTCCGCCCGCAGCTTTGCCTCTCTGATGAGTCTGCTGGATCCGACTGCGATCAGTGATCCTGACGACTACACGCCAGCCGATTTCCGGGACAAGGGCCTCGTCGTGAGGCGGTTCAAGAAAGATATCCAGGACCAGGTCAGTGCCGACTTCCAGGAGCGCATCACCGAGCGACT
>JAIXPW010000052.1 GCA_027485995.1 Verrucomicrobiaceae bacterium | reverse complement strand
TGACCTTGGGGAAAGTTCCCGCTATCCCGGCCTTCCGTTTTTCCCATGAAGGAGCAAATCGATTCCATCCAGTCCGAGGCCTTGGCCGCGATCGCCGCCGCCGACAACGAACGCGCGCTTGATGAGGCCCGCGTCGCCGTGCTCGGCAAAAAAGGCACCCTCACGCTGGCCTCCGCTGGCATCAAGGACGTGCCAAAGGAGGACAAGGCCGCCGTCGGCCAGCTTCTGAATGCCGCCCGCAGCGCGATCACGACAGCGCTTGAGGAAAAGCAGGCCGCACTGCGCGCGCTCGCCGACCAGGCCGCGCTCGCCGGGATCGACCTCACACTTCCGGCCCGATCCGTGCCGACCGGCTCGCTGCATCCGCTGACGATCCTTCGCGATCAGGCGATCGGCATTCTCCGCCGCATGGGCTTCGCGCTCGCCGAGGGGCCGGAGATCGAGGACGAGTTCCATTGCTTCGATGCCCTCAACACCCCCGCCGACCACCCGGCGCGGAATGAAAAAGACACCTTCTATTTCGACTCCGGGAAACTCCTCCGCACCCACACCTCCACCGTGCAGGTCCGGACGATGGAAACCCAGAAGCCTCCGATCCGCATCATCGCGCCGGGCTCTGCCTATCGCCGCGACGAGATCGATGCCACCCACCTTTCGGTCTTCAACCAGCTCGAAGGCCTCTACGTCGCCGAGGATGTCTCGCTTCCCGATCTCAAGGGCACGCTGGAGTATTTCTTCCGTGAACTCTTCGGTTCCGACACCGAGCTGCGCTTCCGCCCGCACTTCTTCCCGTTCACCGAGCCGAGCTTCGAGATCGACGTGAAGCTCAAGGTCAAGGGCCACGAGCCGCGCTGGATCGAGGTCGCCGGCTGCGGCATGGTCGATCCGGCGGTTTTCGAAGCCATCCACAAGTCCCGCAAGGACGATCTCTTCGATCCTGAAAAGGTCACCGGTTTCGCGTTCGGAATGGGGCTCGATCGTCTTTCCATGATCCGCTGGGGCATCAAGGACATCCGATTGCTGATTGAGAACGACGCGCGCTTTCTCAAGCAATTCGCGTGAAGAAAGCACGAAATCCTAAGCACTAAATTCGAAACGAAGATTCCAGAGGCTAGTTGCCTGTTCCTTTCTTTCATCTGTGTCCATCCGCGTTCATCCGTGGTTTAATTTCCTCTCTCCTCTCCCATGAATGTTTCTCTCAACTGGCTTGCCACCCATCTTGACCTTGCCGGCAAATCGATCCAGGAAATCGACAATCTTTTCACCTTCGCGGGCGTCGAGGTCGAAGGCATCCAGGTCAAGGGGATCGCTTCCGATAAGATCGTGGTCGCGCAGATCATGGAGGCCGTGCAGCACCCGAATGCGGATCGCTTGAAGGTCACGCAGGTCGATGCCGGGGAAGGCTCGCTGCGCCAGATCGTTTGTGGTGCCAAGAACTACAAGGTCGGCGACAAGGTGCCATGCGCCCTACCCGGAGCCGAACTGCCGGGAGGGTTCACGATCGGGGAAACCAAGATGCGCAGTGTGGAATCGAAGGGCATGCTCTGCTCTTCGACGGAGATCGGCCTGCCGCCCGGCGAGGATGGTTTGCTGATCCTCCCGGAGGATTCTCCGATCGGTCGTCCGGTGAAGGAGTTGTTCGAGTCGGATGTGCTGCTTGAACTCGAAGTCACTCCAAACCGTCCTGACCTTCTCAGCCATCGAGGCATGGGCCGTGAGCTCGCGACTCTTCTGAAGACGCCGTTCCTCCCGTTGGAAATCCCGACCCGCACTGCCAGTGTGGCATCAGCTTCCACGATCGAACTCCAGTCTCCAGCGGCCTGCCCGCTCTACACGGTTGTTCGCATCGGTGGCGTGACGGTCAAGGAGAGCCCTGCATGGCTGAAGCAACGGCTAGAATCCATCGGTCTGCGCCCGATCAACAACATCGTCGACGTCACCAACTACGTCCTCCACGAACTCGGCCAGCCGCTTCATGCCTTTGATGCCGCGAAGCTCAACGGTGGCATCGTCGTCCGGACGGCCAATGAAGGCGAAACTTTTGTCGCGCTCGACGAATCCGAGCATGTCCTCGTTGCCGAAGACCTCGTCATTTCGGACTCCTCCGGCGCTGCCCTTGCCCTCGCTGGCGTCATGGGCGGCCTGACCAGCGGTGTCACGGAAACCACCACCGACATCCTACTGGAATCGGCGTACTTCACGCCACAAGGCATCCGCCGCACCTCGCGGCGCACGGCCTTGTCGTCCGACTCGTCCTATCGCTTCGAGCGCGGGGTCGATCCGGCTGGAGTTCTTCCTGCTTCCGCCCTCGCGGTGAAACTGATCCTTGAGCTGGCTGGCGGCACCGCCGAAGAGACCACACAGCTCGCAGGCGAGGCACCCGTCCTCACGCAGCCGGTAGTTCTCGACGCGAAGAAGCTCGATCAGCTCATGGGTGGCTCCATCACTCTAACAGACGCCGAGGAAATCCTCAGCCGTCTCGGGCTTTCGAAGCTCGCCGATGGCAGGTGGGACGTTCCCTCGTTCCGCGCCGACCTCCAGCGCCACATCGATCTGGTCGA